>JAPKZL010000064.1 GCA_026393795.1 Candidatus Aminicenantes bacterium
ACCGAGCAATCGCGCTCGAACAAGTGGCCGGCCCGGCCCTGCTTGTCTCCCAGCACCTGGCTCTCGATGTGCGTCGGGTCCGGGATGTATGTCTCCAGAGAGACGCTGGCGTCGCCGAAAGCCTTCTGGGCCTCGTTGGAGGCAGAATTAAACGCGTTCTCCAGCTCCTTCTTTTCAGCCACGATGCGCATGCCGCGGCCGCCGCCTCCGGCCCACGCCTTGAAGATGACCGGGTAGCAGATCTCATCGGCCAGCGCCCGCGCCTCCTCGCACGAGGCCAGGACGCCCTCCGAGCCGGGCACCACCGGCACGCCGGCCTCGCGCATGATCTTTTTGGCCATGGCCTTGTCGCCCATTTTGCGGATGGCCATCGGCTGCGGGCCGATGAAGGTGATGTTCAGCACCCGGCAGGCCTCGGCAAAGCTGGCGTTCTCGGAGAGAAAGCCGTAGCCGGGATGGATAGCGTCGGCCCCGGTGGACTTGGCCGCGGCCAGGATGTTCTGGTAGAACAGGTAGCTTTCGGCCAGAGGCGCCGGGCCGATGCAGACGGCCTGGTCGGCGTAGCGGACGAACAGGGCGTCGCGGTCGGCCTCGGAATAGACCGCCACCGCCTCCAACCCCAGCTCATGCGCGGCGCGGATGATGCGGACGGCGATCTCGCCGCGGTTGGCGACCAGTATCTTGAACTTCATTTTTTCACGCCGGCGACCTCGATGCGGAACAGCACCTGGCCGAACTCGATCGGCTTGCCGTTCTTGGCGCAAACCTCCCTGACGATGCCGGCGACCGGGCTTTCGATCTCGTTCATGATCTTCATGGCTTCGACGATACAGAGCTTGTCGTTGACCTGCACCTGGTCCCCCTCCTCGACAAACGGCTCGGCGTCGGGGGAGGGGCTGCGGTAGAAGGTGCCCACCAGCGGCGCCTTGACTTCATGCCAGCCGGCCGGGTTTTGCGGCGCGGGTTCGGGGTCGACCGCCTTGGGTTGAACCGGCGGCTGCGGGCTAACCGCGGGGCTGGTCGCCGGGCCGGCCGGGGCGACTGAATCGATGCCCGGCAGGGATTGGGAAACGTAGGCATGTGGCTGCATATCGCGCTTCATGGCGATCGAGAAACGGCCTTCCTGGAGCGTCAGCTCCGTCAAATCATATTTTTTCAACAATTCGAGCAAATTTTCCAATTCCAGGTCTCGGATCCGCATGATACCCTCCTCAAATCAAGCAGGGGTTCAATATGATCTCAATGCAGCTCGTATTGAACCCCTACAACTTAGGTCTTATTTTTTTGGGAAATGACCGTTTAATTATAATATAACCGTGCCTGTTTGTAAACCCGGAAGCTCCCTGGCCGGGGTTCCCAACCTTCGAGCCATTTCCGCTTGTTTTTTGCCTGCGTTTGGCCTAAACTGCTTTTCATGGTTAAAGCATTTTGCCCGCACTGCGGAAAAGGAGTGGAGAAACGCCGCTTGGACCCCGACGGCCACGAGCGGGATTTTTGCCCCTCCTGCCAGACGGCGCTTTACGAAAATCCATTGCCGGCCACGGCGACGGTCGTTTTCAACCCGAAGCTCGAGGTGCTTCTGGTGCGGCGCGGCCAGGAACCCGGCAAGGGCAAATGGTGCCTCCCGGGCGGTTTCCAGGAGACCGACGAGACTCCCGCCCAGTGCGCCTTGCGCGAGCTGAGCGAGGAGGCCGGGATCAGAGGCGAGGTGCAGGAGCTGCTCGGCATGGAGATGAGCCCCCATCCCTGGTACCGTTCGGTGCTGGTGATCGGTTTCCTGGTGCAGGCCAACGGCGGGGCGCTCCAGGCCGGGGACGATGCCACGGAAGCGGCCTATTTTTCGAATACCAGGCTCCCCGAGCTGGCATTTGCCAGCCATGCCCGCATCATCGAGCGCGCCTTCCGCCCCCTTCAGACTCGGCTGCGCTGGCGCGGCTTGGGCAATGGCGCCTACGTCGTGACCAGCAACGATCACCTGCAAGTGGCCCGGGCGGCCTGCCTTGGCGGGGCGCGCGTCGTCCAATACCGCGAAAAAGAGGCGCCGGCAGCGCAGCGGTTGGCAACGGCCCGCCGGATCCGCGCCTGCACGCGGGAAAGCGGGACGTTGTTCATCGTCAACGACCAGCTCGATATCGCCATGCTCAGCGCCGCCGACGGCGTTCACCTGGGCCAGGACGACATCGCGGTTCCCGACGCTCGCTCCCTGCTCGGGCCGGGGATGATCATCGGCGTTTCTTGCTCTTGTCTGGAGCAGGCTTTGGAAGCCGAGCGCCGGGGCGCCGATTACCTGGGCGTTGGGGCGATATTCGCGACGCCGACCAAGGAGGGGTACCCGGTGGTCGGACTGGAAGGTTTGCGACGCATCGCGGCCGCGGTCACCCTGCCGCTGGTGGCCATCGGCGGCATCAACTTGGGCAACCTGGCCGGGGTGAAGGCGGCCGGGGCCAATTTCGCGGCCATGGTGCGCGAATTCCAGGACGACACCGCAGCCAAGGTCGCGGCGGTGAATGAGATTTTTAAATAATCAAAAAATATATTTTATGAAATCTTCAAACGCCGTTCGATCTCTGCGTCAGTCAAATTGAACAACGCGTCCAGGAACTCCACCTGCAGGCTGGCCGGGCCCTTGGCTTTCCCGGCGGCGATCTCGCCGGCGATGCCCATCACGGCCATGGCGGATGCCGTGGCGGCGAAATGATCGGAGTTGACGGCGGCGAAAGCGCCGCACAGGGCCGAAGCCGTGCAGCCCAGGCCGGTGACCCTGGGCATCAGCGCGTGGCCATTTTTTATCATGGCTATACTTTTTTTGTCGATGATATAGTCGGTTTTTCCGCTGACGCAAACTACGCAATGGTGCGCTTCGCTTAAGCGACGGGCGGAAGCCAAGGCGGTTTCGGCGGTGGCGGCGCTGTCCACGCCCTTGGTTTTCGCGTTGTCATCGGCAATGGCCATGATCTCCGAGGCGTTGCCGCGCAGGATGGCCGGCGCAACCGCCTGGATGAGCTCGCGTATCGTCCGCGTGCGATACGGGGTGGCGCCGGCGCCCACTGGGTCATAGATGATTGGGATGCCTTTTTTTTCAGCCCGGACCGCGGCCTTGAACATCGCTTCGACCCAATGGCCGCTCAACGTTCCGATGTTGATCACCAGGGCCGAAGCGATGCCCACCATGTCCTCGACCTCTTCCCGGGCATGGGCCATGACCGGCGAGGCGCCGACGGCTAGCAGCGCGTTGGCGGTCAGGTTCATGGCCACGTAATTGGTGATGTTGTGCACCAGCGGCGCCTCGCGGCGGACCTTCTCCAAGTTGGCGTAAATAACTTTTGCGTTCAGCGGCATGAGTTTATTACTCCCAGGCAAAACAGTGTTCACAATCATCAGATAAATAATGAAATCGGTGCAAGGTGTAAGGCGTAAGGTTGAGGGTCAAGAAAATTGCTGGCATTTTAATTTACCTGCCTGCTTTCTTCCCCTAGACCCTGTACCCTAAACCCTGTACCCTTCTTTACCCGATCACGCCCAGCATGAAGACCATGATGAACAGGGCCACGGTCTCGATCAGGCCGATGACCATGATATAGTTGCCGAACCCCTTGCCGGTTTCCGCGAAAGCGTCCGAAGCGGAAGCGCCGGCTTTCCCCTGATACCAGGCCGAAATGCCCATGGCCAGGCCTCCGAAAAGCCCGATTCCCAATAAGAAACCCGGGTCCAGCCTGGCCCTGGCAGCCTTCAGCGCGTTCATGAGAATGAAGCCATACACGGTCTGGGTCAGGGGGGCACCGACAAAAGCGACCATCATGAACGGGGCGGGCTTGTTTTGGGCGAAGCATTTCTTCCAGGCGCCTATCGCCGCCATGCCGGCTACGCCGGCACCGATGCCCGAACCGACGGCGGACAGGGCGCACACCGCGCCGATTCCGATTTGACTTAGGTTCATTTTTTACTCCTTGAAAGGTTTGTAAGGTTTTCCCGACCATTCCATGCCCAGATGCCCGGAAAATTCCAGCATATTGAGCCGGATGCCGTGCACGACCACGGACAGGGAGCCCATGGCCAGGTTCAATGAATGCCCCAGCAGCAGGATGATGCCGCCGGTGATGATCCCGGGGATGGTGCCCCCGAGGCTGGCGGCAATGCCGTTGAAGCTCTTGGATATTTCTATGCCCGCCAGTCCGACCGCGAAGAGACGGATATAGGAAATGATGTCGGCGAAGGCGCTGATGCTGCTCAAGAAGGTGGTCAGCAGGTTGGCGATGCCCATGGCGACGCCGTGGAAGAAGCGGCCTTCCTGGCGGGAAAAAACGATGATGAAGGATAATCCGCAGCCGATCATCCAGACGGCATGGCGGGGCATGGGGTATTTCTCGCTGCTGAGCACCATGTTCAATACCAGGTAATAAAGTCCCAGGACCATCGTCAGCCAGCCCAATTGGGCCAAGGAACGGATGAAGGGCTTGTCTTTGGATTGACGGATAAAATTCCAGATGTGGGCGATGGAAAGGTGCACGGTCCCGACGATAAAAAAAATCTGCTTGAAGGTCTCGCCGCTGCTGGGATTGAACGAAGAAAGCGCCGGGACGATCATCCAGGAGAGAAACGGCCAGGCGGCCAGTTTTACCGAGCCGAACCAGTTCCCGGTCAAAGCGCCCCAGAGGATGGTGGCGGAACTGAGAATCATCATCAGCGACAATGCCGCCGGGATCCTTTTGCTCCGGCGGCGCAAACGGATGATGAAAAATAAGGATACGGAGAAAAAGATCAGGCCGTAACCCGCATCGCCGATGATGGCGGCGAAGAAGAAGGTGAAGAACAGCAGGAAAAAGAAGCTGATGTCGAATTCCCGGTATCCCGGTACGGTCCCCAGCAATTGGAAGACCGGCTGGATGATGTCGATCCAGCGCTGGTTGCGGACGATCGTCGGAACGTCATCCTCCCTGGAAGGGTCCTGGAGCAGCAAGGCCCAGCCGTTGTCCCGGCAGGCCTTTCTCAGGACGGGCGCCTGATCGGACGGCAGAAAACCGCCCAGGAAAGAAAGCGCTTCCGTATGGCCCATAGCCGCCGCGGCCTCGGCCAGCTCTATTTCCCGGTCAACGGCATGGACGGCACGTTCAAGGATGCCTGCTTCGGCGCCCAGTTTCTCCAACTCCCTGCCAAACTGGCGACGATCGGACTTGTTTTCGGCCCGCAGCCTTTCCAGCTCAGCCGCGCCGCGCCGGGGCGGCGCGAGCGTTTTGAATTCGAGATTGAGCGGAGTGCCCGCCTTCAGGACCAGGGCGACCCAGAGAAGCATCCGGCTGCGCTTGATGACGAACGGGCGGAGCCCGGACGGGATATGGTCCAGCTGCTTGGGCGGAACCTCGAAAAACATGATCTCATAGCCTTGGTCCCGGATGGTCTGCATATCGGAAACCGATACACCCTGCCATTCACCCAAGCGGCGCGTTTCCTGGTCGAGGTTATCGGCGACTTCATCGAGGATGCGGATGGCTTCGTGGGTGTCCAGGATGGACCTGGCGGTGGCCAGGACGGTTTCCACGCTGCCGGTTTCAGATGCTCCATTTGCAGGGGACGACGACGTTTTATTCTTGGAGGTTGAAAAGAGCACGGCAAGGGCTTTCTCGAGAAGGATCTTTTTTTCCTTCCATCCCTGGGCCGACTGGACCTGCGCCGGCACGGCGCTGACGTGCAGAACGCCAAGCTTGCGAAGCTGGTGCAGAGTGTTTTCTTTTTCTTGCTGGCGGGCGATGACGAATGCTTTCTTCATCGCGACGATCATGACGCCTCCGCCCTGCGCAGCAGATTCTTCTTGGCAATTTTTCCCCTGACCACCGCGGCGGTCTGCTGGTCGCCGAGGTAAATGTGGATCCGGCGAATGTTTTCGATCGCCTGGGGGATCTTGACCTTTTCGAAGAGGTTCACCCGTTGGCTGGTCACCCGCAATTCAGCGTCCAGCAGGCCGATCTGACTGCGTAGCAGGCCGATCTCCACATCGAACCGTGCCAGCCTGGCGAACAGGGAGAGCGCCTCGTCGACCCAGGGCGGGGTCATGAACAGATCGTGGCTCTCGGTGACGAAGTCCATGGATTTGAAAACGGGAACCTCCACGCCGGCGATATTGGCCGATTCGCTCTGCACGCTTTTGACCCTCAGCCACTCATGGAAGGGGAACGGCTCGGCAAATAGGTCCAGCCATGACGCCGCCCCGTCGATCAATCCTTGCCGGTTCCGGATTTCTTCGGCCAGGCGGCCCTCCAGCTGACGGACAACCATCTGCAGCTGCTGCTTTTTTAGGAGCAGCGTCGGCAGATAACGGCGGTAACGCTTCAGAGCGTCTTTTTGCCTCTTCAGCTCGCTCTTGGTCAGCTTCACTGCGGGCATGTCTAGTCGGCGCCGGCAACCTTGGCCGGCCAGTATTTCCTGACCAGTTCGCTGCGCAACCGGGTCTCTTCAGGGGAGAAACATGTGGCGAGGATCTGCCAACCGTTGTCTAGGGCGGCTTCCAGGGGAATGTTGACCGAAAGGTCCATCAACTTCTGCTCGAAGATCACCCCGTATTTCAGCAGTTTCAGGTCCCAGTCGGTCATCTTGAATCCCATCGATTTCTTTTCCAGGGATTCCTTGTAGGCGGCGTAAAGGGTGATCATGCCGTCCATCAGCGGCCGGTGATCGGGGCGGGTGCTTTTGTTGACCAGCTGCTTGAGCCGGGAAAGCGAGCCGAAGGGTTCGATGCGGCCGTTCTTGAGGTAATACTGCCCCTCGGTGATGTAGCCGGTGTTGTCCGGCACCGGGTGGGTGACGTCGTCGCCGGGCATGGTGGTGACCCCCAGGATGGTGATGGACCCCGCTCCGGAGAAATCCACGGCCTTCTCGTAGCGGGCCGCCAGTTGGCTGTACAGGTCGCCGGGATAGCCGCGGTTCGACGGCACCTGCTCCATGGTGATGGCGATCTCCTTTAGGGCGTCGGCGAAGTTGGTCATATCGGTCAGCAGAACCAGTACTTTCTTGCCCTGCAGGGCGAAGCCTTCGGCGACGGCCAGGGCGATGTCGGGGACGAGCAGGCACTCGACGATCGGGTCGGACGCGGTATGGACGAAGAAAACGGTCCGACTCAGGGCGCCGCCCTGTTCTAGGGAGTCCCTGAAAAAAAGATAGTCGTCGTACTTGAGCCCCATGCCGCCGAGGATGATGACATCGACTTCGGCCTGCAGCGCGATTCGGGCCAGCAGCGGGTTGTAGGGCTCGCCCGAGACCGAAAAAATGGGGAGCTTCTGGGACACGACCAGCGAATTGAACATGTCGATCATGGGGATGTTCGTCCGGATCATCGTCCTGGGAATGATGCGCTTGGCCGGGTTGACGGCGGGGCCGCCGATCTCGATCATGTTTTCGCTTAAGTCCGGGCCCTTGTCGCGGGGCTTGCCGCCGCCGTCGAATATGCGCCCGAGCAGGTCGTCGGAGAAAGAGACGCGCATCGGGTGCCCGAGAAAGCGGACCTGGTCCCCGGTCGATATCCCCCGGCTGCCGGCGAATACCTGGAGCGACACCTTGTTCTCGTAGAGCCTGATGACTTCGGCCAGCGACGACCGTTTCGCGGAGCTGACCACGGCCAACTCCCCGTAGCGGATATCGCTGGCGCTGACGGTGATGACGTTGCCGGCGATCGCGTCGATCCGGCTGTAGACCTTTTTCATGCTGGGTTCCTTTTATTTCCATCGCCGAGCGTTTGCCAAATCGTGCGCCCCTTTTCGTCCGCCCCGCCTTGCCGGGTTTCGAGGAACGCCGTGATCTCGTTCTCCAGCCGCTGGAATTCCTCGCCTTGCCATTCGGCCCCGTTGTAGTCGAGAAACTTCTGGCGCAGTTGGTTGAAGAACGCGCGGGCTGTTTCCGGGCATATGCGGTGCCGGCCGCGTCGATCAGCCCCGGGTATTTGCTCCAACTTTCCAACGGATGAATGGCGGGGTATTTGCGGGCGTCCGACCGCTCGCGCGAAAGGCCGAGGAAAGCCCCAACCACCTTCAGGGTCGACTGGGTCACCGGCTCGTCGAAATTGCCGCCGGCCGGGCTGACGGTGCCTCCGATGGTGATCGATCCGCAGCGGTTGTCGCGCAGGCGCACCAGGGCGGCCCGTTCGTAGAAGCCGGCGATGACCGACTCGAGATAGGCGGGGAACGCCTCCTCTCCCGGGATCTCCTCCAACCGGCCGGACATTTCGCGCAGGGCCTGGGCCCAGCGCGAGGTCGAGTCGGCCAGCAGCAGGACGTGCAGGCCCATTTGCCGGTAGTACTCGGCCAGGGTGACGGCGGTATAGACCGATGCCTCGCGGGCGGCGACCGGCATGGAACTGGTGTTGCAGATGATGATGGTGCGCTCCATCAGGGTGCGGCCCGTCCTGGGGTCGGGCAGCTTGGGGAATTCCTTGAGGGTCTCGACGACCTCGCCGGCCCGTTCGCCGCAGGCGGCAATGATGACGATGTCGATCTCGGCGTTGCGGCTGATCGCCTGCTGCAGGACGGTCTTCCCGGCCCCGAATGGCCCCGGGATGCAGTAGGTGCCGCCGCGGGCGATGGGGATGAAGGTGTCGATGATGCGGATCTTGGTGACCATCGGTTCGCCGGGCCGCAGGCGTTCACGATAGCAGGTGACCGGGCGCTTGACCGGCCAGCTGAAGCTCATGCTGATCGGGACGCGGTTGCCCGTATCATCCTCGAGTTCGGCGATCGTATCTTGGATGCGGTATTCGCCTTCGGGAGCGACGCGGACGACTTTCAGGACCCCTTGCATCTGGAAGGGGACCATGATGCGGTGGCTGAAGATGCCTTCCGGAACGGTTCCCAGCGTGTCGGCGGCGCTGACCACGTAGGCGACCTCGTTCATGGACGCGTCGCCGGCGAACTCGACGGTGACCATGTTGCCGTTGACCCCCGACGTCGTCGCCGATGCCGATGCCGCGCGACATCTCGAAGATCTGCAGCTCGGCCCGGCGGCCGCGGATGCGGATGACCTCCGCCTTGAGCTTTTTCCCGGCGCTGGCCACGTAGGCGACCTCGTTCATGGAAACGTCGCCGTCCGCCTCGACGGTGACCATGTTGCCGTTGACTCCGATGACCTTTCCTTTAGTCATTTGCGTTCTCCGCAGCCATGGGGGAACCGGTGGCGCTTGTCCAAGCGGCCGCTTTATCCAGAACCTGGTTGTATTCCTTCGTGAACGACTCGCGGCCGGGTCCGGGTCGAAATTGACTTTTTCTTTCCAGCAGCAGCAGCTTCAGCCGGTAGACGATCAGGCGCCCCAAATCGAACTGGGTGTTGGTTTCGAGTTCTTCAAGGTAAGACCAGCGTTCACGGTCCAGCGCGTTTTCGGCCGCCTTGGGCGTTTCGGCGTCCAGCGCTTCCTTGACCTGGGCCGACAAGCCCGTGTAGAACGGAGCTTCTCTCAGAAACGGGTCGGGGCTGATTCCCAGCCGCTGGGCGCGCTGCATGGCCAGTTCGTTGCGCAAGGCTGTTTCCCACGCGCAATAGGCTTGCCACAGCGCATGGTCGCCGGGCAAAGGGCGGAGCTCGCCAAAGCTGATCCGTGACAGCAGGGCGAAATCGCCTTGCGAAACCTGCTCGCGACACATGGTGAGCCAGGCTTGACTGCTGAATGGAGGAGTGTCAGCGAAGAAGAGCAGGGGCAGGGATGCCACGAGATAGTAGTACTGAGTCAAGTTCACACATCCTGTTGCAGGGCGTCGGCGACGATCTTGGCCATGACCGGGTTGAGAAACAGGGCCAGGTTCTCGGCGATGCTCTCGGCGGAAAAGTCATAAAAAGCTTGCCCGTCTTTTTCGGCCACGCGGAATCCGTTCGCCAGTTCCGCGGCCGCCTTGATCTCGATGCCCGCGGCGATCTTCCCGGCCATAGCTTTGCGCAATGCGCCGGCCATTAAGTCGAACTGCTTCTGGGGCAGAAGGATCTCGATCTGGTTCTGGCGTTCCGGCGACCAGTTTGCGATCATGGCGGCAATGGCGGCGGTGATTTCCTTGTCATTGAGAACTGCCCGGGTCTTCTCCTTCAGCAGCGCCGAAAAAAGCGTTTCAAGTTGCTTTCTGACCTGCAGCAGGAGATCCCTGGACGCTTGTTTGAGGGACTCGCGGCCCGAATGTTCCAGCCGTTCCTGTTCGCGCCGAGCGTTCGCCAGCAGGGCCTCGGCCTGCACCCGGGCGGCGGCCACGATCTCGTCGGCCTGTGCCTTGGCCTGGTTTAGCAGCGCGTCGCTCTCCCGGCGGACCTTGTCCACACCCTCGCGATGGATGGTGTCGATCAGCTCCTTCAGTTGCACGTCGGGTATGTCCTTGGTTTCCATGCCTGGATTTTATTTGAATCGGCGTGTTCTGTCAACTTTGCGGTTATTGTTTCCCTGCAGATCCTGTCTGGGTGTGTATTTCCGGCCGGCGAACGAGATGCGTGCGGGTCTATAAGCCCAGGAACCGGACGGCCAGGCCGGAGAGGAGGATCGCGGCGCCGGCCAGGGCGTGGGCGTAGCGTTCCAGGGGACCGAGCGTGACGAAGCGCAGGCCCCAGCTGGAGAGGGCGATGATGGTCAGCATGGTGGCGATGGTGGCGACTGCGAATGCCGAAGCGACCAGGATCACGCCCAGGATGCTGTGCTTGGCCGCCGGGTACATGACCAGGGGGATCAGCGGCTCGCAGGGGCCGAAGACAAAAACGGTGAAAAGGATCCACGGGGTGATATTGGCTTTTTTCTTCAGGTCGTGGACATGAACATGGGCACTCTTATGTTCGTGGAGATGTTCGTGGATCGAGCCGTCGGCATGGGCATGGAGGTGCTGGTGGGGCTTGTTCTTGATCGCCCGGTGCAGCCCCCAGACGAGATAGGCGAAGCCGAAGCCGATGAAGAGCCAGGCGGCGGCGTTGCCGCGCCACGATTCGGCC
>JAPKZL010000065.1 GCA_026393795.1 Candidatus Aminicenantes bacterium
GCGCCCCGACCAAGCAGGATTCGGCCAGCGCCCACGGCTCGCCCCTCGGCGACGAGGAGGTCCGCGGCGCCAAGAAATTCTACGGCTGGGACCCGGAAAAGAAATTTTTCGTGCCCGACGCCGTGCGCGATTACGGCCAGCGCATCAGGGCCAGAGGCGCGAGGCAGAACCGGGAATGGGACGAGCTGTTCGCGCGTTACACCGCCGCATACCCGGAACCGGCCGCCCAGCTGCGCCTGCTGCAGAACCGGGAATTGCCGGACGGCTGGGAGGACGCCATTCCCAGTTTCACGCCCGGGACGAAAATATCGGGCCGGGCTGCCAGCAGCAGCGTGCTGAACGCCATCGCCGAGCGCATCCCGGTCATGATCGGCGGTTGCGCCGACCTCGCCCCCTCGACCCTGGCCGTCATAAAAAACTCCCCGGGTTTCCAGAAGGACAATCGCGGCGGCAGGAACCTGCATTACGGGGTGCGCGAGCACGCCATGGGCGCCGTCGCCAACGGCATCTCCTTAAGCGGCTTGCGGACGTTCGTTTCGACGTTTTTTGTTTTCTCCGACTACATGCGGCCGGCCATGCGCATGTCGGCGCTAATGAAGCAGCCGGTCATTTACATTTTCACCCACGACAGCATCGGCGTCGGCGAGGACGGCCCCACCCACCAGCCGATCGAACACCTGGCGTCGCTGCGGACCATGCCGAATCTGGAAGTGATCCGCCCCGCCGACGCCAACGAAGTGGCCTTCGCCTGGAAATATATTATGGAAACCGGAAGCTCGCCGACCGCCCTGGTGTTGAGCCGCCAGGACCTGCCGGTATTCGACCGCAGCCAATACGCCTCCGCCGCGGGAACATTGAAGGGCGGCTATGTCCTGGCCGACAGCGATGGAGTCCCGGACGTCATCCTGATCGCCAGCGGTTCGGAAGTTCAGCTGGCCCTGGCCGCCCTTGAAGAGCTGAAAAAGGAGGGAATCGGCGCCAGGGTGGTCAGCATGCCGAATTGGAGCTTGTTTGACCGGCAAGGGGCCGATTACCGGGAAATGGTGCTGCCGGCAAAGGTGGCCAGGCGGATCGCCATCGAGGCCGGATCGACCTTCGGCTGGAGCCATTTTCTGGGGCCAAACGCGGAGGGGCGGGCGCTCGGCCTGAAAACATTCGGGGCGTCGGGAAAGCCGGACAGCCTGTTCTCCTACTTCGGCCTGACAAAAGAGGCGCTGGTCAAGGCCGTGAAAGAATTGCTGCAATTGGTCCGGCCGTAGAAGAGCACCGGCGTGAAAAAACAGGAAAATTCATTCAAGGAAGCGCTGACCGCATGCCGCGACGAAGTGGCCGAGGCCGAGGCCCGGCTGCGCGCGCAGCGGATCGTGGAAAGGATCTGGGAAAAGGATTTCCGCGTCTGGGGCTCGGAACCGGCTGAAATCGCCAACCGCCTCGGCTGGCTGGACTGCCCTGAAACTTCATTGGCCCGGGCCGATGAAATCATCGCTTTCGTGACGACCATACGGGCGGAAGGTTTCACCAACGCGCTGCTCCTGGGCATGGGCGGTTCGAGCCTGGCAGCGGAAGTGTTCAGCCATTCGTTCGCCGTGAAGGAAGGATATCTGGCCGTGGATGTCCTGGACAGCACCCATCCCGGGGCCGTGCTGGACTTCGCCGCGAAGCTGGACCCTGAAAAAACCCTTTACATCGTCTCCACCAAATCGGGTGGAACGGTGGAAACCTTTTCCCTGATGAAATTCTTCTACAATCAGACCCTCGCCCGTGTCGGCCGGGACAAAGCCGGCAGCCATTTCATCGCCATCACCGACCCGGGCAGCGGACTGGAGACCGCAGCCAGGCAATTGGGCTTTCGGAAAATATTCCTGAATGACCCGAACATCGGCGGCCGCTATGCGGCGTTGTCGCTCTTCGGCATCGTTCCGGCGGCACTGCTGGGCATCGACATCAGGGAAATCCTGCGCCGCGCCGCGCTCATGGCCCGCAGCAGCAAGGGGCATGAGGGGAACACACCGGCCAGGCTCGGAGCGATCATGGGGTGTCTGGCCGCCATCGGGCGGGACAAGATCACTTTCTTCACATCGGCCGGGCTGGCTTCTTTCGCCGACTGGCTGGAGCAGCTAATCGCCGAAAGCACCGGCAAGGAAGGCAAGGGAATCCTGCCGCTGGTCAACGAAGAGCTTCTACCGTCGCAAACCTACGCCGGAGACAGGCTTTTTGTTTGCCTGCGCCTGCAGGACGATCACGCCCTCGACCGGACCGTGCAGGGTCTGCGCGCCGCCGGGCAGCCGTTGGTGGAAATCGTTTGCCGGGACATCTTCGCCATTGGCGGCGAGTTTTTCCGCTGGGAAATGGCCACCGCCATCGCCGGCTGGCTCTTGGGCATCCAGCCTTTCAACCAGCCGAACGTGGAATCCGCCAAGGTCCTGGCCAGGGAGATGCTGGCCGAATTTTCCCGCAGCGGCACCCTGCCGCGGCCCTCGCCCACATTCACCGCCGCCGGGCTGAAGGTTTACGCCGATGGCCAAGCCGGCAATTCAACCGGTTTGCGGCGCGACTATTTCGGCAAGGATGCGCGTGATTTCGCCGCCAAAGGCATTGCCTACATCGCCATCCAGGCTTACATGAAACCCGACGAAGCCAGCGCCCGGGCGCTGCAAGGCTTCCGCAACCTGCTGCAGGAGAGATACCGGACCGCCGTCAGTATCGGCTACGGGCCCAGATTCCTGCACTCCACCGGGCAGCTGCACAAGGGCGACGCGGGCAAAGGGTTGTTCGTCCAGCTGCTCTCCCGGATCGACGAGGACGCGCCGATCCCCGATCAGGCGGGGGCGGACAAGTCATCCGTTTCTTTCGCAACCCTGATCACGGCCCAGGCTTTCGGCGACAGGCAGGCCTTGCTGGAGAACCGGCGCCGGGTCGTCACCTTTCAGTTCGAGGGCGATCTGCAGACTGGTTTCGCCGCCCTGTCCGCGCTTATGGCCGGAGATTGAAGCAGCTCCCGATCGCAGCTGCAACTGCAGCCGCAGGGAAAATAAATTGCAAGAAAAAGCCGGCAAAATTGTTAGGTGAAATGTCAAAACATTATTCGACCGAGTAACGTAAAAATGCCTTTGGAAAACAGGCAATGTCGGGTATAATGAAACTCACCCCAGGAGGCAAATCATGGGCATGAAGAGCAGCAAAAAGAAATGGTTCATCGGCATAGCCGCCGTTTTAGTGATCGCGGCACTTGTCTGGTTTTTTACCCGCAACGGCAAGGAAGTCCTGGGGAAATACACCATGGTTAAGATCGACCGCGGCGATCTGGAGGCCGTCGTTTCCAGCACCGGAACGCTCGGCGCCGTAACCACGGTTCAGGTCGGCACGCAGGTCTCGGGCCGCATCGCCAAGCTCTATACTGACTTCAACCAAACCGTGAAGAAAGGCCAGCTGCTGGCCATGCTCGACACCTCTTCCCTGCTGATGGCTGTCTCGGAGGCCGAATCATCGTACGAGAAAGCCAGGGCCCAGCTGAAGCAAAACAAGCAGGATCTGGACCGCATGCAATACCTGTTCAAGGAAAACATCAAGACCAAGAACGACCTGGAACAGGCGCAGGTCAATTATGAACTGGGCCAAGCCACCTTGAAGTCGGCGCAATCGGGCCTGGAACGGACGCGGATCAATCTCAGCTACGCCTCCATCTACGCCCCCATCGACGGTATCGTCATCTCCCGCAACATCGACGTCGGCCAGACCGTAGCCGCCAGTTTCTCGTCGCCCACCCTGTTCCTGATCGCTAACGATCTTTCCAAAATGCAGATCCTGGCCAACGTCGACGAGAGCGATATCGGCCAGATCAAGGAAGGCCAGGAAGTGCGCTTCACGGTCCAGGCCCAAACCGACAAGAAATTTTCCGGCGTGGTCAGCCAGATCCGCCTGGAACCGGTGACCATCCAGAACGTGGTCAATTACACCGTGGTGATCAACGTGGCCAACGAGGGGGGAATGCTCCTCCCGGGCATGACCGCTACCATCGATTTCCTGGTCGGCCAGGCCAAAAACGTCCTGCGCGTGGCTAATGCGGCATTGCGTTTGAAGCCCAGCCAGGAAATGGTGCAGGAACTTATGAAGCAGTTTCAGGCGCGCTTTGGCGGCGCGGCCGGCCGCACCGGGGCCGGCGCCATGCCGGCCGGAACCGGCGCAGCCAACGGCGGCGGCTTCCCGGGAGCCGGCGCCAACGGCACGCGCAAAAGGCCCAAGGATGTGGGCATGCTCTGGATCCTTGACAACGACGGCAAACCGAAGCCCATCCGGGTCAAGACCGGGATCAGCGATGGCCAGATGACCGAGATCAGAGCCAGCGATATCAGCGAAGGGATGGAAGTGATCAAGAGCATCAACCTGTCCCCCGAGGAGCAGGCCGCCCAGCAGGGCCCGCCGCGCATGCGCATCCTGTAAGCCGCGGCCAAAGAGGCAACATGAGTAGTAGCGAAGCCGTCATCCGCACCGAGCGGGTGATCAAGATTTACGACAGCGGCGAAGTGCAGGTCGAGGCCTTGAAAGGGATCGACCTGACCGTCAACCCCGGCGAAATGGTGGCGATCATGGGCGCGTCCGGATCAGGGAAATCGACCATGCTGAATATCCTCGGCTGCCTGGACTATCCCAGCAGCGGCGCTTACTACCTGGACGGCATCCACGTCAACAAATTGGACCGCGATCAGCTGGCCGACATCCGCAACAAAAAAATAGGCTTCGTGTTTCAGGGCTTCAACCTCCTGGCCAGGACCAGCGCCTTTGAAAACGTCGAGCTGCCGCTGCTGTACACCCGCAACGCGCCGGACCAGGATATCGACCTGTTGACCAATCAGGCGCTGGAACGGGTGGGGTTGGCCGATCGCGCCCAGCATTTTCCCAACCAGCTCTCCGGCGGCCAGCAGCAGCGGGTGGCCATCGCCCGCGCCCTGGTCAACCAGCCGGCCATGGTGCTGGCCGACGAGCCCACCGGCAACCTCGACACGCGCACCAGCATCGAGATCATGGCCACCTTCCAGGAGCTGAATCGCCAGGGCATTACCATCATTTTAGTCACCCACGAACACGACATCGCCGCCTACTGCCGTCGCATCATCGAATTCCGCGACGGCTGGATCATCCGCGATCTGGCCGTGCCCCACCCCCATGACGCCGCCAAGGACTTGGAGACCGCCCGCACGAAAACCGCTGACGGCCAAGGAGAGCGCCCATGAAATGGAAAAACCTGATCAAGGTGGCTTTCAAGTCGATCGTCAAGAACAAGATGCGCACCCTGCTGACCATGCTGGGCATCATCATCGGCGTTGCCGCCGTGATCGTCATGGTGGCCATCGGCAAGGG
>JAPKZL010000066.1 GCA_026393795.1 Candidatus Aminicenantes bacterium
TGGAAAGAAAAACAGACGGAACGATTATACTCAGAGGGAATCGATGGGGAATAATATGTCGGAGTTTTATTTATCAGTGCCGGGTGACTTTAATCACCCTTGATCTTCAGTTTAGACCAGCGTATTAACGATGCTTTTATTTACCATAATTGGGCAACAGCCCGTCAAATTTAGCAATTCGTTTTATAAAGCCAGGAGCCTCCGGGGCTTGGTCTCGATTTTAGACTTTCGTGTAAAAAAAAGCCTCCTTGCGCCTTGCCCTTGAACAAAACCACTAATTTTAAGAAGTACACTATAGCCAATATCGTGAATGTGTAGCATTTATTGCCTGCTTTTCACGATTATATTGACAATAGCGTGAAAAAGGATACAATATCAATATATGGCAAAAACACTTAATGTTTTTAACAAAATAAGTTCTTTCCGCGCAAGATATTATAAGGCGTCTGTGGGCCAGGATGCGCTTATTGAACTTATCGCTGAAAATGAAGTTGCTGAACAGGTGTATAACTCAAATGCCATAGAAAACAGCACGCTTACCCTTGAGGAAACGGAAAAAATACTTCTTCAAATCGATTTGGATAGATATATAACCGAACGAGAAATTTTTGAAACCAAAAATCTTGCGCGAGTTGTGTCGTATATTAACAAAAGAGCCAAGGAACAAGAACTTACCCTCGCGGTAATCTTATCTCTTCATAGAATGCTGCTCGCCAATATCCGCGATGATGTTGCCGGAAGGTTCAGGAAAGATAATGAGTATGTCCGTGTTGCGAATCAGATCGCCCCCAATCCGCAAGAAATCACCGGGAGGCTTGAAAAGATGTTGGTGGAATATAATGCCGCAAGCCATGAAAACATTATAAAACGCATCGCGAGGTTGCACCTTGCTTTTGAATATACTCATCCGTTTGTTGACGGCAATGGCCGTATCGGCAGAGTGATAAATAATTACCTGCTTATACGAGAAGGATTTGTTCCGATAAATATAAAATTTATTGATCAAAAAACGTATTACGAGGCATTCATGGAATTTGATGGAAAGGGCGCAACGAAAATAATGGAGGAAATAGTCGGCAGGGCGCTTAGCAACAGTTATCACAAACGATTGGCGTATTTGGAAGGTAAGAAAATAATTACTCTGGCCGAATACGCCAAAAATAATAGACTTTCTCATTCAAACCTTATCAATAAAGCCGGCCGGCAAACCATTGAAGCTTTTTTAGAAAAAGACGTTTGGAAAATTGCTGAAGATTTTAAAAAGGCATGAGGTCTTGAATTGACAGTTTTTGCTATTCTTTCCCATCTGCCGCGGCAAACAACTCAGCAAGCAGACGTTGCGATTCCCGCAGGCCGGATTCGGTAAAGGCAACCGATTTTGTTTTGCCGACAGGATTGGAAATGAAGCCTTTTTTGTGCAGTCGATCCATGGCATCCCAATCGAAGGATTTCCAGGCCCGAAAATCGTCATGCAGGCCAAGGTGCAACAAGGCCAGAACAACCCGATCGATCTTCTCCGTATCGAGTTTCATGAAAACCTCCTTGGGGCGGTTCTATTGTAGCATATACCTTAAAATTGAAGAATAAAACAGGGCGAAAGAAGCCATAGGTGTTTGGCCTCCGGATTCCAGAAATCACCATCGCTACCAGCATTCGAAATAATTTTAATTTATGTTATAATTTACGTCGAGGTAAAATCAAATGTCACCTACAAAAACCATCATAAATAAAGCCCTGAACCTGAAGCCTGCCGAACGATTCATCGTTATTGAAGCTCTCGTAAACAGCCTTGACAATCCCGATCCGGCAATTGATAAAGCATGGGCAATAGAAGCGGAAAAACGGCTTAAAGCTTATAAAGTCGGGAAATTAAAAACTGTTTCTTTTGAGGCAATGTTTCCAAAGCATTCATGAAAATTGAAATCCTGCAAATCGCCCGCCTGGAATTTGAAAACGCACAAGAGTTTTACGAACTGGAGCAATCCGGTTTGGGCGCCAGATTTGAAAATGAAATCAGACAGGCGTTATTGCGCATCCAGCAATATCCGAAAGTTTGGTCAACGGAACGAAAAGAAATCCGCCGTTGTTTTATCCACAAATTCCCCTATAAAATCATCTACTCGGTCCAAAAAGAAATTATCGTTGTACTCGCATTTGCTCATTTACATAGAAAACCGGATTATTGGATTGATAGAATAAAATAATCTTCGACAGCCTAAGGAGTCAGATCTCCAAGTTCCAGAAATCATCATCGATCCTTACCCCAACAATGCCATTTTTCTTAATTATTTCTCGGGCATTGCGCATCCCCAAGGGGGACATACTTTCACTATGATTTCAAACATTCTTTAAGTTGTTGAAATCATTCAGTGAAAGTATACCATTACTTGATGTTTTCAGCAGCCAGCAGAATTAGCTGAAAACATAGTAATGGTAGACAAATTAGATTCGCCAAAGTCGGGGAATGATTTGTGCTGCATAACGAACAATTGCCCAACACCGGCTTCTGCGCTATAATGGCACTTCATTTGCAGGAGGACCTTCAATGATCAACGAAGCCATTTTCAGGGAATACGATATCCGCGGCCTGGCCGAGACCGAGCTGCAGGATGCGGTGGTCGAGCGCATCGCCATGGCCGCCGCCGCCATCTACGTGCGCGAGGGGAAAAGGGAGATCGCCATGGGCATGGACGGCCGCCCCAGCTCCGTGCGCATCAAGGACCTTTTCAGTCGCACCCTGGCCCGCTACGGCCTGCGCGTCACTGACCTGGGCCTGGTGCCCACGCCGGTGGTCTATTTCGCCGCCTTCAAGCATAAGATGGACGGCGCCGTCATCATCACCGCCTCGCACAACCCCTCCGAGTACAACGGCTTCAAGCTCCTGCTCGGCACGGCGGCGCTGTACGGCGAGCAGATCAAGGAGATCTACCGCCTGGCCTGCGATGGGCCTTATCCCAAAGAAAAGAAGGGGTCGGTCAAGAGCAAGGACATCCTGCCCGAATACCTGGCTTACATCGAAAAAAACATTACCCTGAAAAAGAAGATCCGCGTGGTCGTCGACGGCGGCAACGGCACCGGCGGCATCACCGCCCCTGAATTGTACCGCCGCCTGGGCGCCGAAGTCATTCCCATCTTCTGCGACGTCGACGGCCGCTTCCCCAACCACCACCCCGACCCCACCGTGGTCAAGAACCTGCAGGACCTCATCGCCAAGGTGAAGGAAAAAGGCGCCGATCTGGGCATCGGCTTGGACGGCGACGCCGACCGCCTGGGCGTGGTCGACTCGTTAGGGCGCATCCTCTGGGGCGACCAGCTTTTGATTATTTACGCCCGCGCTATCCTGAAAGACCATCCTGGCGCCAAGATCATCTCGGAGGTGAAAGCTTCAGAAGTCCTGTACTCCGAAATCAGAAAATACGGCGGCGTACCCATTATGTGGAAAGCCGGCCATTCGCTGATCAAAAAGAAACTTTTCGAGGAGAACGCCCTGGCCGCCGGCGAGGTCAGCGGCCACATGTTTTTCAACGACAAGTGGTTCGGCTTCGACGACGCCGTCTACGCCGGGGCGCGTCTGCTGGAAATCCTGGGTAATTCGCCGCAATCGCTGGCCGAAATATTTGATTCCATTCCGGCGACGTTCAACACGCCCGAGATCCGCGTCGATGCCGGCGACGATATCAAATTCCACATCGTGGACGCCATCCGCGAGCACTATAAAAAAATACTGCCAGTGATCGATATCGACGGCGCCCGGGTCAAGTTCCCGCACGGCTGGGCCCTGGTCCGCGCCTCCAACACCCAGCCGTCCCTGGTCGTCCGCTACGAAGCCGACTCGGCCGCGGAGCTGCAAAAGATCCAGGCTGAGGTCGACGCAGTGATCCGCCGCATCCAGGCGCAGATCGGCGGCTGACGTGCTGCACGCCATCAAGATCGTCCTATTGGCCCTGGTGCAGGGAGTTACGGAATTTTTCCCGGTCAGCTCCAGCGGCCACCTGCTCGTTTTCCAGAAGCTGCTCGACTTCACCACTCTGCCCCTGGTCTACGACATTTTTTTTCACCTCGGCACCCTGCTGGCGGTCATCGCTTATTTTGCCAAGGACCTGAAGCCGCTGGCGCTGCGTTTCTACGAAAAGGACAATTTCCGCATGCTGCTGCTGCTGGCGACCGCTTCCCTGCCGACGGCACTCATCGGTTTTCTGGGCAAGGATTTTTTTGAAGGGCTTTTCAAGAACACGGCCTACCTGGGATTCAGCTTTCTTTTCACCGCCGGCGTTCTCCTGGCCAGCCGCTTCCTGCGCCTGAAGAACATCGCTCTCTTCCCGGCCGCCTTCATCATCGGCGTCTGCCAGGGCATCGCCATCATCCCCGGCGTTTCGCGCTCCGGCATGACCATCGCCGCGGCCCTGATCCTGGGGCTGGGCTTCGAATTCTCCTTCCGCTTCTCCTTCCTGCTCTCCATCCCGGCCATCCTGGGCGCCACCCTCCTGGAGTTGGACAAGATCCCCAGGCAGGGCAACCAGTGGCCCTTGCTCATCTTGGCCGTCCTGGCGGCGGTTTTTTTCGGCTACCTGGCCCTGGGAGTATTGAAAAAAATCCTGATGCGGGAAAAATTCGCCAACTTTTCAGTTTATCTGCTGGCGCTAGGGATCCTGGTCCTTATTTTCCTTTAACCCCGGACTGAGAGCTCGGTTTGCGCTTAAACCGGAACTCACTCCTGCAGCTTCTGGCGCACCAGCTCGGTGATGGTCCGGAAATCGATCTTGCCGCTGCCCATCTTGGGAAACTCGTCGAGGATGACGAATTGCTTGGGCAGGGCGATGTTGGGCAGTTCCTCGGCCATGGCTTTGAGCAGCTTTTTCTCGTTGACCGGCTTGTTCAGGGCGGCGACGATGCGAGCCCCCTTGAGCGAATCGGGGACTTCGACCACGCAGCAGTCGTCGCCGTGAGGCAGCAGCGACAGCAGGACGGTCTCGACCTTGACCAGCGAGACCATTTCGCCGCCAATCTTGACAAAGCGTTTGAGTCGGCCCCGGTGCCACAGGTAGCCCTCTTCATCCAGGAGGCCCATGTCGCCGGTCTCGTACCAGCCGTCCTTGATGCGCAGCGAGGTCTCCTCGAGGTCGTCGAAATAGCCCTTCATCACCAGGTCGCCCTTGACCAGTATCTTGCCCTCACTCCCCGGCGGCAGGGTCTCGCCGCTGTTGATGTCCACGATCTTCACCCGCACCGACGGCAGCACCTTGCCGATGCTCCCCGGCTTGTTGGCGTCGGGCAGGTTGGTGGAAACTACCGGGCTGGTCTCGGTGGTGCCGTAGCCCTCGCAGAGCTCCAGATTGTGCTTGTCGAGAAAACCCTGGCGCAGCGAGTCGGGGGTCTTGTCGGCCCCGGCCACGGCGACGCGCAGCGAGGCGAAATCGCCCGGCTCCGACTGGCGCAAATAGCCGGAAAAGAAGCTCGGCGTGCCGACCATCAGCGACACCTTTTCCTCGCGCACGATCGAGCAAACCTTTTTGTATTCCAGGGGATTGGCGTAGCAAACGACGGTCATGCCGAAGAGCAGCGGCAGCCAGAAATTGATGGTGTGGCCAAAGACGTGGAACAGGGGCAGGTTGGCCAGCATGATGTCGGCGCTGGTCACGGACAAGACCTTGGCGATGTCCATCACGTTGGAGCCGATGTTGCGGTGGGTAAGCTGGACCGCCTTGGGGTCCTTCTCGCTCCCCGAGGTGAACAGGATCACCAGATTGTCGTCGACGTCGCCCTGATGGATCGCCCGCAGCAGGATGTTCAGCGGGAGCTTGGATTTCAGCAGCGCCTTCACCTTTTCGGCGGCGCCGATCTCCTCCATGATGTCCTCGATGAAGACCATGCCCGAGACCATGCGGCAGCCGATCTTTTCCAACAACCCCTTGGAGGCGATGATGGTCTTGAAGCCGCATTTCTTCTGGGCATACTCGGCGTTGCTGGCGGCGCCGGTCGAATAGTTGATCATCACCGGCACCTTGCCGGCGCAGAGCACGCCGAGCACCGAGAGCATGCAGCCGGCCGAGGTCGGGATCATGATGCCGATGAAGCCGTCATGATACTTGCGGAAGCGGTTGGCCAGGATCAGCGTGGCGATCAGGGCCTTGGAATAAGGCACGTTCTTCTCGGTGAAACGGTCGATAATGGCCAGCTTGTCCGGATATTGTTTGGCGATCTTGACGAACTCCTGGTGCAAAAGCATGGGCCACCTCCGGAATTTAGGGATTTAACGAACCCTTATAACACAGTCGGAATTTTTTTGAAAGCAAGCGGCGCGATTTATTTCGTCTTGACCTTCTTGTCCTTGATCTTCATCTTTTTCATCTTCTTGGCGATCGAGTTGCGGTGCAGCTTGATGCTCAGCGACATCTTCAGGACATTGTAGTCGTATTTTTCAAGCAGCGCCTGCATCAGGGTCTTTTCGAACTCCTCGGTGATCTCCTTATAAAAAAGGTAGCGCGAGTTGACCGCCTTGCCGGCCAGAATCTTCATCTGATTCTTGATGGTCAGGGCTTCAAATTGTTCGGCGATCTCGGTTATCTTTTTGGTAGTCATGGAGTTTGATCGATTTCAGCTTGTCGCGCCAGGCCGGGGGCAGCAGCTGGATCCCCGTCTTCATGACGCTGACCAAATACGGCGCCAACTGCGACTTCCGCAGCAATTCGCGCACCAGGCCGCGGATCAGCCCGAAGAGGATCGAGAAAAAGAAGATGGCGATGAACAGCAGGTCGATGATGTTCAGGGCGCTGCTCACAATTCCTCCCCGGTCAGGATGCGGTAAATTTCCAGGTAGGTATCGCGAGTCCGGTTGACCACTTCCGCCGGAAGCTCGGGCGGCGGCGATTTCCGGTCCCAGGACGAACCGAGCAAATGGTTGCGCACCAGCTGCTTGTCGTAGGAAGGCTGTTCCTGCCCGGGCCGGTACTCCGCCAGCTTCCAGAAGCGCGAGGAATCGGGGGTGAAAATCTCGTCGATCAGGACGACGGCACCCTTTTCATCCCGGCCGAACTCGAACTTGGAGTCGGCAATGATGATCCCCCTTTCAACCGCGTAGGCGCTGGCCGCGGCGAATAACTTCTGCGAAAGGGATTGAACCTGTTGCGCGGTTTCACGGCCCAGCAGGTCGGCCAGCTGGCCGAAGCTCATGTTCTCGTCATGGCCGGTCTCGGCTTTGCTCGTCGGCGTGAAGATCGGTTCGGGCAAACTGTCGGCGAACTTCAAGCCTTTGGGCAGCTTGATGCCGCAGATCTCGCCGCTTTTCTGGTACGACTGCCAGCCCGACCCCACCACGTAGCCGCGGATGATCGCTTCCAACGGCAGCGCCGTCAGCTTTTTGGCCAGCAGGGCCCGCTTCTCGAGCTTCTTGAAATAGGGCTTGAACTCAGGGCTGGTTTCCGGCTCGGCGCTGAGCACGTGGTTGGGAATCAGGTTCTTCGTCCGCTCGAACCAGAAGGCGGCGATGCGGTTCAACACCTGACCCTTGCCCGGGATCAGCGAGGGCAGCACGTAGTCAAAGGCCGAAATGCGGTCGCTGGAGACGATCAGCAGCCTGCCGTCGACCTCGAACACGTCGCGGACCTTGCCCTTTTTGAATAATTTGAACGGCAATTCTGCTTTGCCGAACGAGTTCAATTGCCCTCTCCTCATACCTTCATCGTGAATTGAAAAGCTGTATTTTATTTAATCTTTTTGGGTTTGTCAATTATCAAAATATTTTTTTGCAATTGCAAAAATAATTTTAAATTTGTTGAAAAAGGTTAAAACTTGTAAACTTGACTCCAGCGCTGACAAATACAAGAATGAGCCTACCGTCCCCATTTGTTTAGACCTGATCCCAGTTGTTTTGTTCACACGCACCGTCGCCATGGATTCAGGAGAGCGACAGCCGGTGGTGGGCCAGCGCCAGCATTCCCTGGACCGGGACGTGGTGCGGGCAGGCCCGCTCGCAAAGGCCGGGGCAGTGGCGGCAGGCGTCGGCCTTGGCCGACGTGAGCTTGGCGTACTGGGCCATGGCCCACTTCTCCCGGCCCTGGGCGGAGAAGTAGTGGTGAAAACGCATGATGGTGTTGACCGGAACCCCGTGCGGGCAGCTCGGCTCGCACTCCCCGCAGGCGTGTCGGCAGTAGAGCGCCCCTCGATGTAGAGTGGATCGACCTCCTTGCCCTCCTTCTTCAATGCCTCCACCCGGTCCTTCAGCCCCTGGTACTTCCCGGCCGGATTGACCTTCATCAGCGTGACGCCGATCTTCTTGGCAGCGCAGGCCTCCAGGACTTTTTGGCCGGCCTCGCGCTGCAGGAAGTTGTAGGCCATCAGGAAGACGTCGAAGCGGCCGTCGGCGGCGGCGGCCAGCAGTACTTTTTCCATGCTCTCTTCCGGGGCCCGGAACCAGTTGGGGCCGTGGTGCGAGACGCCGCAGAAGCGGAGTTTTCCCTCCTTCTTCAGCTGCTCCATGGCCTGGTGAAAGCCCGGGGTGGCCAGCAGCTCGGCCCGCTCCGGCATGTGCATCATCAAGCAGTCGATGTAGTCGGTCTGCAGTTCCTCCAGGCACTTGGCAAAACGCCTGAGGAAGTTTTCCTTGCTCGCGTCCGTTTCGATCTCCAGTTTTGAGGTGATGAAGAGCGACTTGCGGTCCAGGCCCGGCAGCGCCTGGCCGATGGCCCGCTGATTGCCGTAGCTCTCGGCGGTGTCGACGTAGTTGACGCCGGCGGCGAATATGGCCTTCAGCACCGCGCTGTTGTTGCAGAAGCCGGTGGAGATGTCCGAGACCCTGAACCCGGTCCGGCCCAGAGTGCGGAAGCCGCGGATCTTGCTTTCCGCCGGGGCCGGGGCGGCCGGGGGGGCGGTCTGGGCGGCGGCGGTCCCGCCGAATCCGGCCACCCCCGCTCCCACCGCGGCGCTGACGGAACGGGAGATGAATTTCCGGCGATTGATGGCCGATGGCTTGCTCATGGATCCTCCTTGGGGCTATCCGTATTGACTGACAGGAAATAAATTTTTTCGCATGACCGGATTTTAAGAAAAATCGGATGAAATTGCAACCGCCGGTTGTGCGTCCGGTGCCATTCCTTTCAAGATTTTTTTTCGTTGACAAGCATGATATCAACTTCAATCGTTGTTTCACTAAGAAATAAAACATGCCATGAATCCCCCCGTCCCTTCGGGACACCCCCCTTGGGGTAAGGGGGGGAGTTCGTAGGGGCGACCCGGCGGGTCGCCCTGCTCATCGGGCAATCGTAGACAGGGCGTTCCACCTCCTTCGGAGGCAGACAAATCAAATCCACCAAAGTCGGTGGATAGTTTGTGCTGCCGGAACGCCCCTACATCTCCCCCTTTGCTGAAGGGGGGATGCTGGGGGGATCTATATAATAAAATAAATAGACATAGTTCATTTCTATATGATCAGCATCGCGTCGCCGTAGGAGAAGAAGCGGTAGTCGTTTTCGACGGCCCGGGCGTAGGCTTTCTTCATTAGGTCGAGACCGGCGAAGGCAGATACCAGAATAAAAAGCGAGGACTTCGGCAAATGGAAATTGGTGAGCAGCTTGTCGATCATTTGGAAGCGAAAACCGGGGCTGATGAAAATGTCGGTGCTGAACTCGGCCGGCGCATCGGGGAGCAGGGCGAAGCTTTCCAATGAGCGCACGGATGTGGTGCCCACGGCGAGGAGCTTCTGGCCGCGTTCTTTCAGCTCGCGGATGTGGCCGGCCGTTTCGGCCGGAATGACGATCCTCTCGCTGCCCATGCGGTGGCGGCCGATGTCCTCGACCTCGATCTTCTGGAAGGTGGCCTCGCCCACCTCCAGGGTGATCTCTAAAAGCGGGTGCTTGGCGCGCACGGCCGCCAGCAGCTCGGGGGTGAAATGTAGCCCGGCCGTCGGCGCGGCGATGGAGCCGGGGTCTTTCGCGTAGACGGTCTGGTAGCGCTCCAGGTCGAAACAACGGTGCCGGGCGGCCTCCCCTGCCTTGCGCTTGATATAGGGCGGCAGCGGCGCGTAGCCGTGGTCGAGGACCTGCTCGTAGTCGCGATCGAACCGCAGCACCCGCCGGCCGCGTTCGCCCGCGGCCAGGACGTCGGCCCGCAGCCCGTCTTCGCCGATAAAAACAGCGCCCGACCGAAAATGGGCGGCCGGCTGGCAGAGGACTTCCATCTTTTTTGCGCCCAGGTTCCTGACGATCAGCATCTCCGCCGCCCTGCCGTTGATCTTTCCAAAGAGGCGGGCCGGCCGCACGCGCGAATTGTTCATGACCAGGAAATCATCAGCGGCCAGCAGTTCCGGAAGATCGGAAAAATGATAATGGCCGATCGCGCCGTTGCCCCGCTTGACCACCATCAATCTGGATCGATCGCGGCGCTCGGCCGGGAAACGGGCGATCAGTTCCGGCGGCAGGTCAAAATTGAATTCGGACAATTTCATGAAAGATAATTTTTATGTAGGGGCGAGGCTTGCCCTCGCCCCCAAATCAAAAGGTATTATTCCTGTTTTCCTTTACCGGCCGTAAAATCGTAGGCGTGCTTGAGGATGCCGGTGACGCTGGCCAGGTCGGCGACGTTGGTGGGCACGATCATCGAGTTGGTCGTCTTGGCCAGGCTGGCGAAAGACTGGATCCAGTCGGTGGCGATGCGCAGCGAGACGGCGTCCTTGCCGCCGGGCTGATTGATGGCCTTGCCAATCTCGACGATCCCCTGCGCCGTGGCCTTGGCCACCTCGAAGATGGCCGCCGCTTTTCCCAGCGCCTCGTTCTCCATGCGGATGCGCTCGCCCTCCGATTTCTTGATCGCCTCCTGCTTGTCGCCCTCGGCGCGGTTGATCTTGGCCTGTTTGTCGCCCTCGGAAAGGGCGATCTGCTCGAGCTTGACGCGCTCGGCCCGCATCTGTTTTTCCATGGCCTCGCGGATGGTCTGCGGCGGCTCGATGTTCTTGATCTCGTAGCGGGTCAGCTTGATGCCCCAGGGCGCCGATGCCTCGTCGATGGAGTTGACGATGGAGACGTTGACGTTCTCGCGCGATTCGAAGGTGCGGTCCAGCTCGATCTTGCCGATCTCGGAGCGCATGGTCGTCTGCGCCAGCTGGATGATGGCGAAGCGGTAGTCCATGATGCCGTAGCTGGCCTTGACCGGGTCGATGACCCGCATGTAGAGGATGCCGTCGATCTCCACCGAGATGTTGTCCTTGGTGATGCAGTTCTGCGGCGGCACGTCCACGGCCTGCTCCTTCAAAATGTGCCGGTAGGCCACGCGGTCGATGAACGGGACCAGGATGTGGAAGCCGGCGCCCAGGGTGCGCGAATACTTGCCCAGGCGCTCGATGACGTAGACCACCTGGTTGGGCACGACGATGGCGGTTCTGAGAATAGTGATGAAAATAAAAAAGGCCAGGACGGCCAGGACGATGACGGTTGGATTCATTTCAGAGCTCCTTCTTGATTTTTTCAACCTGCAGTGTCAAGTTGCTGCGGCCGGTGACGCGCACGCTTTCCCCGGCGGCGATGAATTCGTTGGCCATGGCGTCCCAGTTGGTGCCGTGGTACTTGACCTTGCCGTTGCCTTTTCCGGGATCGATGGCGTTGACGACCAGGACGATCTTGCCGACTTCCAGGTCGAACAGCTGGGCGTCATCAATGTCCTTCATGTTGCCGGTCAGGGTCTTTTTCAAGTAGCGGCGCAGCAAAAACAGCAGCAGCAGCGAGGAGACGATGAAGACCGCCAGCTGGGCGGCCAGCCCTGTGGTCAGCCCCAGGGCCGTAGCCAGGGCGGTGACCAGCGCCCCGCCGCCGAAAAAGGCCAGCACGAAATGCGGATAGAAGAGTTCGACAAAGATCAGCAGGATGCCGGCCAGCGTCCACAAAAAACCGATGCTGAATTCGACGCCTATTAGTTTCATGCTTCCTTATATAGTAAAAACCCGGCGAAAAGTCAATTGCGGCCCGGTCCCGGCGAAGACGGTTTGCAAGCTTCGACGATGACGGCATAGCCGCGGCTGAAAAACAGCAGGCCGTCCAGCCGCGAGAACAGCCAGAAGAAAGGATAAAGGAATGCGTACAGGCGGTAACTTTTTTTCACCGCCTTGAGCTTTTTCAGGCTGCTGGGGGCAATGCCTTTGCCCGGGGAATGGCGTTTGCGGTCGAGAACCTTGACATAGGTCCAATTCAGCAGCAATTCCAGGAATTCGGTGAAGAACTTCGCGTACGAGCCTGAGCGGACGGGGCGGAGCCCGGAGGCGCTCAGGAGTTCCTCCAGGTCGGGAATGTCGAAGCCGGTGCGCACGTGGCCGTACTCCAGGTTGTTCATACCCGACCAGCGCTTCAGGCGCACCACCAGCTTGCGCTCGTTGCCGTTGGGGGTGGTGACCACAGCGCGGCCGCCCGGCTTCAGCACCCGGAACGACTCGGCGGCCAGGAGCTCGGGCTGCTGCAGGTGCTCGTGCACGTCGATGCACACCAGCAGGTCAAAAGAAGCGTCGGCAAACGGCAGCCGGCAGGCCGCCTTGTCCAGCAGATGCACCGGGGCGTTGAGCAGCTTTTGCATGCCGGCCCGGGTATCGTTTTCGAACTCGGCCCAGGCCCATTCGCCGCCCAGACGGCCGAGGTGGTAATTGATGGCGCCGTTGTTGTCGCCGCAGGTGATCAGCAGGCACTTTCGCTCCGTTTCCTCGCCCAGGAATTTTTTCAGGGCCCTGACCTTCATTTTCTTTTTCAGCGAGCGGTCGTACATCTGCAGCTGCCAGGGGCGCTTGGCTTGTTTCATCATGGCCGCAATTCTATTATCCAGCCGGACATTTGTCAACCACGCCGCAGGCGGCGCTATTGACGGCCAGCCGGGATTCGCCTACAATCGGGCACGGCATGAGCGGAAAAACAAATTACTACCGGCGCCTGCTCGCCCTGTACCGCAGCTACCGCCGCCGCGATATCATCGTGGCGCCACCGCCGCTGCGCCTGTGGGTCGAGCTGAGCTCGCGCTGCAACCTGCGCTGCCCCGTCTGCCCGAACCGGGACCTGCCCGCTGCGGACAAGGGCGACATGGCCTGGCCGTTGTTCAAAAAGGTCATTGATCAGGGGCGGGAATTCGCCATCGAGATCAACCTCCACCACCGCGGTGAATCGCTGCTGCATCCGGAAGCCGGCCGTTTCATCAAATATGCCGCAACCCAGGGAGTTTTCAGCAAATTGCATACCAACGGCACCCTGCTCAGGGGCGAGGTGGCCGAGGCGGTCCTGGCTTCTGGGCTGCAGCGCCTGTCGATCTCTTTCGACGGCTTCAGCGCCGCATCATACGAGAAAAACCGCGTTGGCGCCAGTTTTGAACAGGTTACGGAAAATATCAGCGGCTTTTTGCAGCGGCGGCGGCAAATGCGAATGAAAACCCCGCATTTGGCGATCGAGATGATGCGCATCTCCCCTTCTCGGATCGAGGGGAAAAAACAAAATGAATTTGTCCATCGCTTTAAAAAACTTGGGCTGGATGAAGTGGTCTTCAAGAAAACGCACAATTGGGCCGGCCATTTTGGCGGCGCTGACGCGGCCGGGAAATTTTCCGCCTGCACTTTTCCCTGGAACGCCCTGGTGGTCTTTTTCAACGGCGACGTGGCCGCCTGCGCCCAGGATTTCTTCGGCCGCCAGCGGCTGGGAAACGCTCATGACAAACAACTCCTTGAGATATGGAACGACCTTCCCATGCAGGAATTGCGCCGGGCCTTCGCCGTTGCCGACATCTCGCCGTTCGCCGCCTGCCGGATTTGCGACCGCATCGGCCGCAGCACTGTGGCCGGCATCCCGCGCGAATACCTAAAACGGATGATCTTCAAGCGCATGCCGTAAAGACGTCCGCGCATTCGGGTCTTCAATAACCGCGGCATATCTGCTATAATGGCGTTTCGACAAAAGGATTCCAGGTGAAAACTCATTTGATCATCCCGCCCAGCGGCTACATCGCCCAGCGTTGGCAGGAGCACAACACCATGCCGCCGCTGGGGATATTGTTCATCGCCGCCGTGTTGGAAAAGAACAACCTGCCGGTTCGGGTCACGGCCTCCGACGTGCTGAAGCTGAAGCCGAATAGCATCCTGCAGGCGATCCGCGCATACGACGCCGATGTGATCGGCATGTCGATCACCACCGAGAACCGCTTCGAGATCTTCAACCTGCTGCGGACGATCAAGGCCGAATTTCCGCAAAAACTTCTGACAGTCGGCGGCCCCCACGCCACCATGGCCGGCATGGACATGGTCGCTCACATCCCGGCCATCGATCTGGCCGTGGTCGGCGAAGGCGAGCGCACCATCTTGGAAATTGCCGCCTGGTATGATGCCGGGGCAAACGAGCGCGAGCTGGCCAAGATCAAGGGGATCATCTTCCGCCGCGACGGCCGGGCCTTCTTCACCGGGGCGCGGCCGATGATCGAGGATCTTGACCCCCTCCCCTTCCCGGCCAAGCATCTCATCCCGATGGACAAGTACGATTTCCTCTGGCCGGTGGACGGCCGGCTACTGCGGGCGACCAACATCATCAGTTCGCGCGGCTGCCCCTTCCACTGCAATTTCTGCCCCACCCCCTTCACCTGGGGCCGCCAGGTGCGCGGCTATTCGCCACGACGGGTGGTCGAGGAGATCCGCTGGAACCGCGAGCGCTTCGGCGCCGAGGTGCTGTGGTTTTTCGACGACACCTTCAACTACAACGTCAAGCGCACCGAGGAGCTCTGCCGCCTGATCGTCAGCGAAAAGATGGGCATCCGCTTCGTGGCCGAACTGCGCATCGACATCCTCTCGTACGACCTGCTGGCGCTGATGCGCGACGCCGGCGTGCAGTACATCTCCTTCGGCGTCGAGGCCGGTTCGGAGCGGGTGCGCCGGGACATCATCCACAAGAACATCAGCGACGCCCAGGTCTTCCAGGCGGTGGAGTGGGCGCAGCAGCTCGGCATCAAGGCCACCGCCTTTTTCATATTCTCCCACCCCACCGAGACCTGGGCCGAGGCCCAGGAGAGCCTGAAATTCATCGACCGGATCAGGGGCAAGGCCGACATCACCGTTTCCATCCTGCACATCTATCCCGGCACCGAGCTGGAGGCCTACGCCAGGGAAAAGAAACTGCTCCCGGCCGACTTCTCCTGGACCCGGCACGACCGCCGGGTGGAGACCCTGCCGGCCGCCCAGGGCGACGTGCCGCTGTTCAGGGAGCAATTCACCTGGGCCCAGATCGGCGAGCTGATCCTCACCTGGTCGAGCGGCGCCAAGAAAATTTCCCTCTGGAAAAAAATCCCCGCCGTGCTCGGGTCGATCCGTTCGTTGCGTGACCTGGGCAAGTACCTGAGCATCGTTTGGGCTTATTTCAAAGTCAAGGTGCGGCGCCGCTAGCGCGGCAACGGAAGTCGCGCCCCGTTTTTTTTTCAACGCGATTCTGCTATAATGGATCCGCAAAATGACAGCGAAATCGATCAAAACTTTTTTTATCCTGTTCCTGCTGGCCGTCATCTTTTTCTCATTCGCCAGCGATATGGCGAAAACCAAACGAGGCGGCTTTTTCTCTGACGAATCGACCTATTTTTCCATTATCCAGAGCCTGGCCTTCGACCACGACCTGGAATACAGCCGCGCCGACATCGTCCGCATCCGCCAGATCTTCTGGACCGGCCCCATGGGCGTATTTTTAAAAAAGGGGCCCGACGGCCGGCTTTATTACGCCAAGTCCTTCGTCTACCCGCTGGCCGCGGCGCCGTTTTTCAGGCTGTTCGGAACCCACGGCATTCTTCTGGCCAACGGCCTGATGATATTTTTCGTCTTGCTCATGGGCTTCCTGCTGCTGCGCCAGCATCATCCCCCCGGCAAAAGCCTCGCCTGGACCCTCATCTACCTCTTTGCCAGCGTCGCTTTCATCTACATCTGGTGGATCACCGCCGACCTGTTCAATTTTTTCGTCAATTTCAGCGGCCTTTTTTTCTTCTTCTACAATTTTAAAAAGCCGGCCTGGAACGGTCTGGCCGGAATCTTTTTAGCCCTGGCCGTGTTTTCCAAGCCCAACAACATCCTCCATGTCGGCATCCTCTTCCTGCTGCTCCTCTATCAAAAAAACTGGAAAAAATTCCTGCTGACCGCGCTGGCCTGCCTGTTGGTCTTAAGCGGCCTCCTCTATTTCAGCCACGCCCAGACCGGGTCTTTCAATTACCAGGGCGGGGAGAGGAGATCCTTTTACGGCAATTTCCCCTTCGAGCGCTCCGACTTCACTTTCGCCGGCGGCGGCGTGCCGATGAGCAGCGACAATTACTGGAACCGCTTCTTCCTCAGCCCGGCCATCGTCGTCCACAACCTGTTTTACTATTTGTTCGGCCGCTTCACCGGCATGCTCGTCTATTTTCCCTCGGCCCTGTTCCTACTGCTGTTCTTCTTCTTCCAGAAGAAAAGGCCGGAGGATTGGTTCGTACTGGCCGCTATCGGCGCCGCCATCCTGTTCTACATCCTGATCACCCCCGACAACTATTTCGGCGGCGGCGGATCCCTGGGCAACCGCTATTTTTTCAACGTTTTTCCCCTGTTCTTCTTTCTCGGCTTTCGCGGCCGCGACGGCCGCTTTGCGCTGCTGCCGCTTTTCGTTGCCGCGGTTTTTCTGGCTCCGGTCTTCATGGACCCCATGTACCATTCCGGGTCGCCGCGCTTTCCCGGCATCTCCTTTCCGGTCAAGTTCTTCCCCCCCGAAAAAACCCAGTATGCCACCCTGCCCAGCAACACCAACCCGCGCGCCTTCAACAAGCAGGTCAACGACAAGTACACCCTGTTCTTTCTCAACGACAATTTCCACCCCATGGAGGACGAGTGCTTCTGGACCTATTCCGACCAGGAGCACGAATTGTTTCTGCTGGCGCCGCGGCAGGTCCAGACCTTCCTGGTGCAGCTGAAAAATATCCCGCTCGATAACCAGGTGCGCCTCCAGGCCGAGCACAAGGTCCAAAGGGTGTTCATCGCTGCCGGCGGTTCGCGCGAGGTGACCTTCAGCCACATCCCCGGCCTGCGCTTCGACGACCGCTACCTGTACCACTTCAAGATCAAGAGCAGCCGCTCCTACTGCCCCTACCTGGCCGATGCCGGCTCCAGCGACCAGCGCTGGCTGGGCGTACAGGCTCACATCGAACCCGGTTATTGAAGCCACGCCATGAAAATAGCAGCCGACCTTCACCTGCACTCCACCCTATCCCCCTGTTCGTCGCTGGAAATGTCCCCGGCCGCCATCGTCCGCCGCGCCCGCGAGCTGCGCCTGGATGCGATCGCCGTCACCGACCACAACAGCGTCGAAAACGGTTTCACGGCGGCGGAACTCGGTGAAAAAAACGGGGTGAAGGTCTTCTTCGGCATGGAGGCGCAGACCCGGGAGGACGTCCACATCCTGTGCCTCTTTCAGGAACGCCGCCCGGCCGAGAGTTTCAACGAGCGCGTGTACGAGCTGCTCCCCGACGTGAAGAACGACCCCGACTTTTTCGGCGACCAGGTGGTCGTCGACGGCGGGGACAATATCGTCCGCCACGAGCCGAGGCTGCTGCTCAACGCCCTGGATGCATCCATCCCGGAGCTGCTCGACCTGGTACGCCGCTATCAGGGCTTCGCCATCCCCGCCCATGTCGAGAGCGCTCCCTTCGGGCTGCTGGTCAACCTGGGGCTGGTCCCGGGCGAACTGGCCGGTTCGCTGCTGGAGATCTCCTACGCGGCCCGGAGCGAGGCGGTGCTGCGCATGTACCCGGACCTGGCCGGTTTCCGTCTGATCAGCAATTCCGACGCCCACTTCCTCAAGGATATCGGCCGCGCCTACACCGTTTATGACGCCGTCGACCGTTCCCTGCCCGCCCTGATCGAAGCCGCCCGGCGCGGCGCCTTCCGCATCCAGTATCCCCATGGTTGAAGATTGCTATACCTTAACTTAACACAAATTAAATCAACCAAACAAGGTTCAAACACTCTCCCCTATTAGGTTTTCAGACAATCCCCCCTTTTTTAGTATTTGTTAAATTTACTCTTTTTATGCATTTTGCGTTGCATTTGCGTTACATTTATGTTATATCTCATACAGGGGGCAAATATGGAAGTTAAACTGAGGGAACGGAAAGGCAAAAAAAAGACGGCGCTTAACTTGGCAATCTGGGAATCACAGGGGCGCAAGTGGCGGATCGAACCCTTGAAGCTCTACCTCTACCCTGGCCGGGATCGAAAGGCACAGAACGATGAAACCCTGGCCCTTGCAAAAACAATCCAGGCGAGACGGCAGGCTGAACTTCAAGCCGGGGAATATGGCATGGTTGCAGCTCACAAGCGAAAAGGAGATTTTATTTTATTTTTTGAAAAGTTGGCTGATGAA
>JAPKZL010000067.1 GCA_026393795.1 Candidatus Aminicenantes bacterium
AATTGAAGGGTTTTTCTATAAAATCAGCGGATGGAAAAAAGAATTCCCACCGGGGCGCCAAAGAATTCCCGCTGCCTGATCACCGGCGCCAGCGGCTTCATCGGCTCCCACCTGGCCGCGACTCTGGCCGTGGCGGGGAACGAGGTGGCCTGCCTGGTGCGCTCCACCAGCCGGCGCGACATCCTCTCCTCCCTGCCGCTGCATCTGGTCGAGGGCGACTGCCGCGAGCGCGGGTCGCTGCGCGCCGCGGTGAGCGGAGCCGATTATGTTTTCCATCTGGCCGGGGCGATCTCGGCCCCTGACCGGAAAACCTATTTCGACATCAATGCCGGCGGCACGAAAAACCTGGTCGACGCCTGCCTGGAGTGGAATCCTTCCCTGCGCCGCCTGGTCCACGTATCCAGCATCGCCGTCGTTGGGCCCAGTCCGGCCGGCCGCAGCCTGGATGAAACCGCCGAATGCCGGCCCGTTTCCGACTACGGCCGGAGCAAGCTGGAAGCCGAAGGGGCGGTACGCGGCGCCGGCCAAACCCTGCCCTGGGTGATCGTGCGCCCGCCCAACGTGCTCGGGCCGCGCCAGAAGGAGCTCGAGGAATCGATCGGGCTGCTGCGGCTGCGCATCCGGCCGCTGGTCGGCCGCAAACGCTCGCGCACCAGCATCATCGGCGTCTGGGACCTGGTGCGTGCCTTGCTGCTTGTGGCCGGCGATGACCGCGCCGTCCGCCGCACCTATTTCGTCACCGACGGCACCCCCGTATCCTGGCGCGACATCACCGCCGCCGTCGCCCGTGCGGCCGGAGTGCGCGGTCTTTACCTGCCCGTGCCTTTCCCGGTCCAGTATGCGGCCGCCGCCGCGGCCGAGTGGATCGCCCGCTGGCGCAGGCGGACGCCGCCATTCACCCGCGAGCACGTGGCCTCCGCTCGCAAGTACGACTGGGTATACGATGCTGGCGCCATCCTGGGCGATCTCGGCTTTTGCGGCGAAATGGACCTGGCCAGCGTGGCGGCGCGAACCGTCGCCGCCCGGCTGGAAAGGGAGCACCGGCATGGCTGATTCACGTCCGGAACGGGATGGCTCCCGCTTCGCCGAGCCGTACGGCCGCGCGCTGGATCTTCCCGGAATTTCGCTGCAGGCGATGGATGCGCTGGTGCTGGGGTCGGTGCTGTTTTTTGCCTGCCTGATCGTCGTTTTCGCCCCGCGCGTCCATGACCCGTGGCCGCTGCTCCTGCGCCTCTGTCTCTGGGGGCTGCTCTACATCGCCTCATTGGCCGCGCAGCGGCGCATTTCCGCGCCGGCCTGGCGGGCGCTGCTGCGCATGGGCTCGGTGCAGGTAATGTTCGCCCAAATCTACCTGATCGTCCACCCGCTGCAGCTCATCTTCGTGCGCGACTGGGTGGATCCAACGATCCTGCGCATTGAGGACGCGCTGTTCGGGGTCCAGCCGACCATCTGGCTACAACGCTTTGTCAGCCCCGGGCTGACCGAATGGATGATGTTCTGCTACGTGATCTACCTGTTCCTTTACCCGGCGTTGGGTGCGCTGATCTACCTGCGCCGGGGCGAAAAATCGCTCGAGGATTACCTCTTCGTCCTCACCCTGGCCAACATGATCTGCTGCCTCGGCTTCCTGATCTGTCCGGTGGCGGGGCCGCTCAACTACATGCCCGAAAAGTTCACCGTGCCGCTGCGCGGGTGGCTGTTTACCTCCGCCGGCGAGTATATCCGCCACCATCTCCACCTGGTCGGCGGCAACCTGCCCAGTCCGCACTGCGCCATCGCCACCGTCATGTGGCTGATGGCCTATCGCTACCGGCGGCCGGCCTTCTGGGTCCTGGCGCCGGTGATCCTCTGCCTCTACATGTCCACGTTCTACGGCCGCTATCACTATGTGACCGACTCGCTGACCGGCATCGTTGCCGGGCTCCTGGTGCTGGGGCTGGCCCCGCTGTTGCTGCGCGGCTGGAACTTTCTGGCCAGGCGCGCCGGCAGGGGGGCGGCATGAAAGTCTTCATCACCGGGGCCAACGGCTACATCGGCTCGAGCTTGTGCCGTTACTTATTGGCCAGGGGCTGGGAAGTGCATGGACTGGTCCGGCCTACTTCCGACCTGCACAATTTGGAAGGGTTGTCCGTCCGCATTCATACCGGCGACCTGCGCGACCCCGACTCGTTCGAGATCCCAGCCGGGATCACCCATGTCATCCACTCGGCTTCGATCGTCTCCGATACGGCCGGCGACGCCACCTGCCGCGACAATATCTACTTGCTGGCGGTCAACCTGGCCGCCAAGCTGAATGCCCTGTCCGAGCCGCCGCAGCGCCTGCTGTACATCTCCACCGCCTTGGTGCTGGGATACAACGGCCTGGACATCTCCGAGGAGCATCCGGGCGAGTCGGCGATGTTTTTGGCCTATACGCGCTACAAGGTCAAGACCGAAGAATTCTTCCACCAGCAATGGCGGGAGCATGGCATACCGCTGGTCATTATGCGCCCCGGGGACGTTTACGGCCCCTACGACCGTGTTTCTTGCGCCCAACTGCTGCGCGGTTGCGAGCGGAAATTGCCGCTGATTGTCGGCCGCGGCAACTGCCGCTTCGGCTTCTGCTACATTGATAACCTTTGCCAGGCCATACTGCTGGCGTTGACCCGGCCAGGCATCGAAGGCAGGTCCTACACCGTGACCAACCGCGTCCTGCCCACCTGGGGCGAGTTTTTTTCCGGGCTGCAGCGGCGGATGCATTTCCGGCAGCGGCTGCGTGTACCCGCCTGGGGGGGCTACGCCCTGGCCGGTGTACTGCGCGGGGTGCAATGGCTGTTCCCGCGCTTCGTCCCCGAGGTCAACTACTACCGGATACGGCGCATCACCACCGAGACCACTTACGACATTTCGCACACGATCTCCGACTTAGGCTACCAGCCTGACGACCAGATCGAGCGACAGATCGACGAGATCGTGGCCTGGTATATGCGGGAAAAGAAAAATGGATATCTCACTTGATCCCGGCTTGACGCGGGCGCTGCTCTATCCCTACCTGGCGCTGGCCTTCACCCTGATGGCGACCGTGTTCCACCACCGCCGCCTGCGGCGCCACCGGGATGAACTAAACGCCGTTTTGCTCTACTTTGCCGCTTTCTTCCTGTTCTTCCTGGCAGCGCCCGTTGCCCTGATCATGCTCACCGCCGCCGATCCGGCGGCCTTCCTGCGATCGCTCGGCCTGACCCTCGGCCGCAGCGGGCGCGGCCTGGCGCTCTCGGCCGCGGCTGTTCCCGTCTGCCTGGTCGCTGCCTTTATCGGATCGCGCGACCCGGCCATGCGCGAGCAGTATCCGTTCGCCAAGACGGCCTGCCGGACTCCGGCAGTCTTCGCGGCCTACGAAGCCGCTTATCTGGTTTTTTATTACCTGCCCTGGGAATTCCTGTACCGCGGCCTGCTCTTTCTGGCGCTGCTGCCCACGCTGGGGCTGGCGCCGGCGCTGGCTTTGCAGGCCATCATCTCGACCCTGCACCATTTCGGGCATCCCGATTCGGAAATTTGGGCCGCCTGCGGCTCCAGCTTCATTTTCGGCCTGGTGGCTTGGATGACCGGGTCTTTCCTCTACACGGTTTTCATTCATGCCCTGGTCGGCATCGCCAACGACACGTTTCTCTACCGGCGCTGGCACCGGACGCGGACTTACGAGGGAGCGCAATGAGGATCCTGGTCACCGGAGCCACCGGCTTCGTCGGTTCGGTGCTGATGCCCGAACTGGTACGCGATTACGGTGCTGCCGCGCTCACCGCCCTGGTCATGCCCGGCGACCGCATCCCGCGCAGCTGGGTTGATCTGGGCGTGCGCATCGTTCACGCCGACATCGCCGATGCCGCGGCCGTGAACGCGGCCGTGGCCGGGCACAGCTACGTCATCCACCTGGCCGGGCTGATCTCCTACTGGAAAAGGGACCGCCGGCTGCTCGAGCGAGTCAACCGCGAGGGGGTGCGCTGCCTGGTCGAAGCCTGTTTGGCGGAGAAAGTGGAACGGCTGGTGCACGTCAGCTCGGTGGGCGCCATCGGCTTCCTTCGCGACGGTACGCCGGCCGATGAAGAAACACCTTTCAACTGGCCCGACAGCCTGCCCTACATGACTTCCAAGCATGACGGACAGATGGTGGTCGAGGCGGCAGTGCGGGCGAGCAGGCTGCCGGCCATCATCCTCAATCCGGCCTCGATCATGGGGCCTGGCGACCATGTGGAGCAAACCCCACACAACCGGCTTTACCGTTCGATATGGCGCGGCCCCCTGTTCGGTTCGTTCAGCGGCGGCTTGGCGGTGGTCGACGTGCGTGATCTGACGGCCATCGTGCGCAAGGCTTTGCACCGGGGCCGGATCGGGGAGAAATACCTGGTCATCGGCGCCAATCTGCCCTATACCGAGGTGATCCGCCAGGTCAGCCGCTGCTGCGGTCGCAAGGCCTATCCCTTCCCGGTGCCGGCGCCGCTGATCGCCGTTGCCGGCGCCATACTGGAGCTGGGCAGCCGTTTTTCCGGCAAAAGGCCGCTCCTGACCGCGGCCTACGGGCGCCTCAGCGGCTGGCACGCGTACTACGACAACGGCAAGAGCCGGCGCGAATTCGGCCATGAGTACATCGCCGTTGAGCGCACGATCGCCGACGGCTGGGAATACTACCGGCGGCATTTTGTTGATGCCAAGTGAAAAAACACAAATGGAAAAACGATCGTCCCAGCAATCGGGTCCGCGATCTGGGATGCAGAAGCCAAGAGGAGGCACCATGAAAAAAACGACTGTGAACGTGCTGGCAATCGGGTTAATCATCTCTTTTCTGGCGGCGGCTTGCTTGCAAGCTGAAACGAGCGAGAACGATCAGGCCTGGAAGCGGCTAAAAAAAATGCACGTCCGGGCCGGGGTAATGATCGGCAAGGGGCGGCCCAACTATACCGAAGCCAACGTGCGCCTGACCGATGTCCGTGCCATGCTCGAGGAGGCCGGGATCATGGAGAACGTAACGATCCTGCTGTTCGCCGATTACGGCACCAAGCTTTTTCTCGGCACCTATGCGCCGGTACTGGTCGCCAAGGATGACGGCTCCCAGGCGGTCACCTTCCCGACCATCCCCAACGCCTTCCTGGTGACCCGGGCATTCAGCTATCAGGTCGGCGACCTCTACCCGTTCCAGTTCCTGGACAATACCGGCAAGGTCAGGGCCACCATCCGCATCCGGCTGATGGGATGGATAGACCAGACCTTCTAACGCTATCGCCGGGCAGGCTTTTTAGCGCCAGCTATTTTCCGGCTGTTCCGCTCAGCACCGGCCCATGCTTGAATCATGCAATTATTTGCTTTTTTTGCTAAAATAAACGACATGCTCGTCCGCAGTCCGCTCATTCGTTCCGGCATCATCGCGCTGGCATTTTTACTGGCCTGGCCCGCTGCCATGTCCGGTGACGGCCAGAACCCCGCTTTTTCGTATTTCGTTCTGGACAACGGCCTGCAAGTGCTGCTCCAGGAAAAGCACGACCTGCCGCTGACGGCCATGACCCTTGCCGTCAATCTGGGGGTCAAGGATGAGACGGAGGGCAGCAGCGGTTATACCCATTTACTGGAGCACATGCTGCTTTTCGGATCCAGCGCCGCCGCGGGCAGCGACGCCGGCCTGGCCGAGTTCCGCCGCCACGGCGTTGCCGCCAACGCCCATACCGATCACGACCTGATGACATTCGAAGTGTCCTGCCCGGCTGTCGACAGCGCCTGGGCCCTGGCCGGGCTGCGCCAGACCGTCTTCGCCAACCGCATGGATGCCCAGCGGCTGGAAAAGGAGAAACGGGTCATACTCGAGGAAATATTGCAGCTGCGCGACAACCCGCAATTCCTCGGCCACCTGCTCCTGATGCAGCTGCTCTTTGCCGGCCATCCCTATGGCCGCGACCCCTTCGGCGACCGGGATGTCATCGCCAAAGCCACCGTCGATGATGTGCGGGCTTTCGGGCGGCGTTTTCTGATCCCCGGCCGCTGCGCCCTGTCGGTCATCGGCGATTTCGCCCTGGCCGACATGGAAAAGCAGGTGCGCGAGGGCTGGGGCGCCCTGGAAAAAGGCGGCACTGACGCGGCGGCCGTTCCCCCTGCCGGCCGGCTGGGAAAAAACGTCGATCAACGGGTGGAGCTCGACGTGAGCGAGAGCCACCTGTTCCTCGGCTGGTGGGCCCCCGATTTCAACCATGAGCACCGCCTGGCGCTGAGCCTGCTGACCTATGTTCTCGGCCGCGGCTTGAATCCCCTGCTGTACGCCGTCCTGGGCGGCGAAAGGCGGCTGGTGGACCAACTGGACATGAGCTACATACCGATGGGGTGCGCCGGCATGGTCGTTTTGCACCTGACCCTTGACGAGAAAAACATCACCAGCGCCCGCAACGAATTGGCCAGGTTTTTAAGCCAGGCCGGTTCCTTCAAGTTCAGCAAGGAAGATTATCAGGCCGTGGACCAATTCTATGCGTTCGATTACCTGGAGAGCGCCAAGAATCAAATGACCTACGATGCGGGGAACTTCGCCGAATCGGCGCTCAACCTGAGCAACGCCAGCGCCCGCTACCTCCTGCTGAATCGCAACCCCAGCGGCGGCAGTTACCTGGAAAACGTTGAAAAGGTCGAATCGTCCGACCTGCGCCGCGTCGCTGCCAAATACCTGGGCGGCAAAAAGGTGGCGGCCCTGGCCATCGTGCCGCTGAAAAAGGTGGCGCCATGAGACCCGCCACCCGGGCGCTGTGGTTCTGCCTGTACCTGTTCGTCCTCGCCGCCGGGGTCTGGGGGCAGGACGGCCAATGGCGGCTTGGCCGCGAACCGCAGCGCCTGGTTTTGGCCAACGGCCTGACCGTCATTTCGCAAACCGACGATTCTTGCGCCAATTCGGTCGTGCAGCTGTTTGTCAACGGCGGCAGCCGCGACGATCCCGGCGGCGGCAGTGGCTTGGCCTATCTGACCATGCGCCTGGCCCTGGAGATCCCCGATCAGACCAAGCTGCGGCAGTTGATGGATTTCGGGTCGTCGTTCTCGCTTCATGTGGGCGAAGATTATTCGCTGATCACTATCCGGGCCCGGAGCCGGCATCTGGAGCCGACGCTGGAGATCCTGGCCGCCATCTTCAGCCAGCCGCTCTTTTCAGGCTTGCGCATCGACGGCATCAAGGAGCAGATGCGCTACCTGCAAAAGAAGGAGGCCGATGATCCGGCCGCGCTGATGCGCGCGCTCAGCGCCGGGAAATTTTTCGGCAGCGGCGGCTACGGCGCGAGGCTTTTCGGCGACGAGGCCTCGCTGGCCGCGATCGGCAAGAAAGACATCCAGGAGTTCTTTAACGCCCACTTTGTGGCCGCCAACATGGTGGCGGTGATCATCAGCGACCTGGGCGCAGATTCGCTCAAACCCATGCTCGACCGCTTTCTGGGCAGTTTGCCCGCCGGCAAGAAGCTTCCGCCCCGGCCGCCGCAGCAGGGCGGGACGGCGCCGCCGACCGTGACCACCGCCCGCCAGTCGGCGCAAACCCTTGTCGCTTATGCCGTTCTGCTGCCCGCGCTTGACGCGGAAAATTATATGCTGGCCTCGCTGTTGGAGAGCTGGCTGGGCAAGGGCATCGGCTGCAAGCTATGGCCGCTGCGCGAGCGGAGCGACCTCACCTACGGCGTGAATGCCGACGTGCAGCCGCTCCAGGACGCGATGCTGCTTACCGTTTACCTGAGAACCGGATCCGGCCGCGCCGATGAAGCCCAGAAAAATCTTCTGGACATACTGAATGCGCTCTACGAAAACGGCGTCGGCGAGGAAGAGCTGTCGGCCAACCGGGCCTACGCCCAGGCCGATTTCTGGCGTGAAAACGAGAGCCGCGAATCCCGCGCCGCCACCTTGGCCTTCATGGAGGGCATGGGGCTTTCCTACCGCCTGGGCGGCGATTTTCATGCCCGCCTGGGGGCCATTCAGCCTGAGCGCCTGAACCGCTTCATCCGCGACTGGCTGGCCCCGGCGCGCTGGCTGGGTTTTCGCATCGGCCCGCAGTGAACCATGCCGGCGCACCAGCCGCAGCGCCCGGCGCTTGTTTTCGGCAATGGTTTCAGGTATAAATAGCGATGGCCATAAAATATTTTTCCCACGGCGCCTGCCAGGAAGTCACCGGCTCCAAGCATTTCCTGCAGTTCGACGGGCAGTTGCTGCAGGTGGATTGCGGCATGTTCCAGGGCAAACGCGCCGAATCCTACCAGAAGAATCGGCAGCTGCCCTATGACGCCAAAGCGGTCGACGCCCTCATCCTAACCCACGCCCATTTCGACCATTCCGGCGCCCTGCCCATCCTGCTCAAGAACGGTTTCAGCGGCAACATTCACGCCACCTCGGCCAGCCGCGACATCGCCCAGATCATCCTCCTCGACAGCGCCTTCATCCAGCAGAAGGATTTCGAGATCCTGCAGGAGAAGGCGGGGAAGCATCCCGAGCGCAACCTGACCGCTTACCCGCCCCTGTACAGCGCCGAGGAGGCCGTCGCGGTCATGAAAAATTTCGTCACCAACAACTACCATCGCCGCTTCCAGCCGCTGCCCGGCGTGGAAGCCGAGTTTTACGACGCCGGCCACATCCTGGGCGCCGCCATGGTGCACCTGGCCCTGCCGGGCGGACTGCGCGTCGCCTTCAGCGGCGACCTAGGCCGCGCCGGTTTGCCGATCATCCGCGATCCCGAGATCCTGCCGCCCATGGACTACCTGGTGCTGGAATCGACCTACGGCAACCGGCTGCACAAGTCGATCGACCTGGCCGGGGCCGAGCTGGCCGACATTATCGCCAAGGCCCATGCCCGGCGCAGCAAGATCATTATCCCCGCCTTCACCATCGAGCGTACCCAGGAACTGATCTACCTGATCCACGTCCTGCAGCAGGAGGGAAAAGTTCCCATCCTGCCCATCTTCATCGACTCGCCCATGGCGGTCAACGCCACGGCGATCTTCAAGGTTCACCCCGAGTGCTTCGACGAGGAGACCATCCGCCGCTTCACCAGCGTCAACATCGATCCCTTCGGCTTCGACAACATCCGCTACGTCGTCACCACGGCCGAGTCCATGGAGATCAACGCCTTCAGCGGGCCGGCCATCATCATCGCCGCCAGCGGCATGGCCGAGTCGGGGCGCATCCTGCACCACCTGATTCACCATATCGAGAACCCCGACAATATCATCGCCATCGTCGGCTTCATGGCCGAGAACACCCTGGGCCGGCGCTTGGCCGACCGGGAAAAAGAGGTCAGGATCTATGGCAGATCCTACCGGGTAAAGGCCGAGATCGCCACCTTGAACGCTTTTTCCGCCCATGCCGACTACTCCGAGACCCTTTCCTGGCTGGCCAAGCACGACCTGAACTGTCTGAAAAAGATATTCCTGGTCCACGGCGAGGACGAGGCCCAGGCCAACCTGCAGGCCGAGCTGCTGCGTTCCGGCATCCCCCAGGTGGAGATCGTCCGTTACGGCGGCGTTTACGAACTGAACTAGGGGTCATGGAGACGGTCGAGCTGGAAGGGATTACTTGCCAGGTGGTGCGCCGCGACAGCCGCCGCATCCGCATCGCCTTCCATGGCGGCCGGCTGTGGGTGACGCTGCCGCGGCATGTCGACCCGCTGCCGGTCATCGGCCGGCACCGGCAATGGATCCTCAAAAAACACCAGTGGTTCGAGCGCCAGCGCCTCCTGGCCGAACGGCTGGAGCTGGTGTGCCGCTCCGGCGAGGAATTCCTCGGCCTGGTCAGGGAGCTGAGCGGCCGCTATGGCGAACTACTGGGGGTGAAGCCGTCGGCCATCGGTTTCCGGAAAATGAAAAGCAAGTGGGGCAGCTGCAGCTCCAGGGGCAAGGTTTCATTGAACACCTGGCTGCAGGCGCTGCCCGACGAACTGGTCGCCTTCATCGTGTTTCACGAGCTGGCCCATCTCAAGGTGCGCAACCACGGCCCCGATTTCAAGGCCCTGATCCGCAGCCAATTCTCTCATTACCGCGACCTGGACAAGCAGTTGAAACTCTACAGCCTAAAGATCCTTTAAAGCAATTTCATTCAAGGATACGGTCGCTCCACAAGTGGTCGAGGAAATCGCGCCAGGGCAGGATGCGAATGCCGTCGGCGGTCAGGCGCGGGCGCGGGTCCATTGAAACCAGGTAGCAGCGGGCGTCGTGCTCCTGGCGGAACGCCCGCAGCCCCTTGAGATGGTGGTCGGTAGCTGCCGCGGTCGATTTAATCTCAATCGCCACCTGACCATCGCCCAGGACCAGGTCCACTTCCAGCTGCGAAGCCGTACGCCAGTACGCGATGCCGGTGGTGCTCCCCGAATAGGCCGCCCAGGCGAAAACCTCCATGGTCAAAAAATGCTCGAAGGCGCGACCGAACAGCTCCGATCCCGGCTGGACCGGCCCGCGGCGGGTGAGCCATGAGACGATGCCCGTGTCGAAAAAGAAAAACCTTGGGGCCTGGATGAGGCGTCGTTTCACCCGGCGGCGGAAAGCGGGCAGAAAACGCCCGACCAGGGTGTCCTCCAGGATCTGGAAATACCCCTTTACGGTATGCGCGCTGACGCCGCAATCGCTGGCGATGTTCAGGAAATTGATCATCTCGCCGTTGGAGAGGGCCGCGATTTCCAGGAAACGGCTGAAGGCGGGAATGTTGCGCGTCGTGGCCTCGATGGCGATTTCCTCTTTCAGATAATCCCCGACATAGGCTTCGAGGAGTTTGCTCGGCTGAGCGCTCAGGTAGTGTCTGGGCAATAATCCGTGGTTCAGTGCTTTCGGCAGGGAAAAATCGGGTATCTCCGGGTAGGTTAACGGCATGAGTTCAAAGCGAACCGCCCTGCCGCCCAGCAGGTTGGCATGGCTCCGCTTCAGTTTGCGCGGGCTGGATCCGCAGAGGATGAAGCGCAAGCCGCGGTTTTCGATCAGCCAGTGAACCTCGTCGAGCAGGCCGGGGACCTTTTGAACTTCGTCGATGACGATCGGCTGCTTTTGGTTTGAGCCGTTCAATCCGCTCGCTTCGCATTCCTGGCGCAGCCGCTCGGGATAAGTGACGAAGCTGCGGTACAGATCGGCCAGAAGCAGGTCGTAGTATCTGGCATCGGGGAAAAGCGTTTTCAGCAGAGTGCTTTTTCCGGTTTGCCGCGGACCCCATAAAAAGCAGGATTCTTTTTCGCTTTGGCTCAGAACAAGTTTTCTTTTAAACATGCCATTTCTTACTATGCTTGCGTTTTATCATGATTAAACGCAGGCAATGTTCCGATTATCATTATAACATTGTAGATGCGAATAAATTGAATGTCAAGGAAATCAAGAAAGAAATAGTGACGAGCCCAAACAAAAGAAGCGCAAAAAAAGAGAAATATGATGGCATTCCCTTTCTAAAATGCAGTTAAACCCAAGTCACCTTGACATTATCGGACTGGAACATTATACTTTTTAGCGATGGCAAAAGGGAAAAAAGAGAATACCGACGACAACGAATTGTCGCTGAAGAATGAAATATTGGCCATCCTCTCCCTTTTTTTGTCGTTTTTTCTGATTTTCAGCCTGGTCAGTTTCACCCCCCTCGATCCCAGTTTTTTCCGCCTGGCCCGCAGCCGCGTGGTTTACAATTTCGGCGGCCGGGTGGGAGCCGAACTGTCGGCGCTCCTGTTCAACCTCTTCGGCATGGCTTCGCTGCTCTTCATCCTCGCCGCCTTGTTCCTGACCGCGTATTTCATCTTTAACCGCAGCATCCGCAATGCCGCCAGCAAGGGCATCGGTTATGTTCTGCTGCTTCTCTCGGCAGCGGCGTTGCTGGCCAATGTCCATCCCTGGATCTTCATCGCCGGCCAGCCGGTCCTTGCGGGAGGGATGGTCGGCAAGCTGATCAATGATTTTTTCTGCGCCCAGATCAAGGGGTTTTTTTCAGCCCTGCTCTTCATTTCGCTGCTGGCCATATCCCTGGTGCTGGTCGCCAAGATATCGATCAAGAACGTCTTTGTCTTTCTCTGGGGAATTTTTAAAAAATCGGCGCTGCAGCTGGCCGCCTTTGTCGGAAAACGGGTGGAAAGGATTCGCCGCAAGAAAGACCGGCAGAAAGTTCAGCAAAAATACATCACCGAGGGCGATTACGTTTTCCAGGGGAAAAGACCGCTGAAGGAGAGGGAGGGGGAGAAGGAACTCCAGCTCCGCCCGGAAAAAAAGTCGCTGATCAAAGTACCCAGCAAATTCCCCGAGGAAACCGCCCTGTTTCCCGAATTGAAGCAGGATCTGGCGCCCGACCCTCACTACCAGCCGCCGCCGCTGACCTACCTGGACGCTTCCAGCCAGAAGAGCCAGATCGACATCGACGAGCTGGATGAAAAAAAGCAGGAATTGTCGCAGCGGCTGCGGGAATTCAAGATTCACGGCGACATCGTCGAGTACACTCCCGGGCCGGTGATCACCACCTTCGAGTTCGTCCCCGACGCCGGCGTCAAGGTCAAGGACGTGGCCAGCCTGACCGAGGACCTGGCCCTGGTGGTCAAGGCCCAGTACGTGCGCATCGAACGCATCCTGGGCAAGAAGGCCATCGGCATCGAAATCCCCAACAACAAGCGCGAGCTCATCCATTTGCGGGAGCTGCTGGAAACCCCCCATTACCAGCATTCGCCCTCGCCGCTCACCCTGGCTCTCGGCAAAACCACCAGCGGCGACATTTTCATCTCCGATTTGAAGGACATGCCCCATCTGCTGATCGCCGGGGCCACTGGCAGCGGCAAGAGCGTGACCATCCATTCGATCATCCTGAGCATCCTGTACAAGGCGTCGCCGCAGACGGTGAAGTTCATCCTCATCGATCCCAAGCGCATCGAGCTGGCCATCTACAACAGCCTGCCGCACCTGCTCACCCCGGTCGTGGTCAATCCCAAGCTGGCCAAGAACGCGCTGGACTGGGCGGTGTTCGAGATGGAAAACCGCTACCGCAAACTGGCGATCCTGCAGGTGCGCAACATCGAGCAGTACAACAAGAAATTGGAGATGCTGCTCCAGGACGAAGACGAGGAATTGCAGAACCTCGAGGACAAGGAAAAAATTCCCTACATTGTGATCATCATCGACGAGCTGGCCGACCTGATGATGATTTCCGCCCGGGAGATCGAGGACGATATCGCGCGCCTGGCCCAGAAGGCCAGGGCGATCGGTATTCACCTGATCCTGGCCACCCAGCGGCCTTCGGTCGACGTCATCACCGGCACCATCAAGAACAACTTCCCCTCGCGCATCGCGCTGGCCGTTCCTTCCAAGCACGATTCGCGCACAATCATCGACCAGATGGGAGCCGAAAAACTCCTGGGCAACGGCGACATGCTTTTCCTGCCTCCGAAGACCGCCACCCTGATCCGCCTGCATTCGGCCTATGTCTCCGAAGCGGAGACCGTGCGCGTGGTCAATTTTCTCTCCAAGCAGGGCAAACCCGATTTCAACACCCAGGTGATCAAGCCCAGCGCCAAGAAGGATGAGAAGGTCGAGGAGCAGGAAATGGATGAACTGTTCTTCGAGGCGGCCGAGACCATCATCTCGACCGGCCAGGCTTCGGCTTCCTACCTGCAGAGACGGATGAGCGTCGGTTACGCCCGGGCCGGGCGCCTGATTGACCAATTGCAGGAAAAAGGGGTGATCTCGGCCTCGAACAGCAAAAACCAGCGCGAGATCCTGCTGACCCTGCAAGACCTGGAAAACCTCAAAAAACAGTAGCCGGCAGCCATTTCTTCAACACCTGCCAGAGCAAATGCCTTTAAATTTTTGTATAAACCAATAAATGTTTTGCCGGTCCATGGAGTATACTATATGTGAACAGGAACATGCATGACTGAAGCGGAATTGATCAGAAACGCCCAGCAGGGCGACCAGGCCGCTTTTGGCGAGTTGGTCTGCCGTCACGAAAAAAAACTGCTGGCCCTGTGCTGGAACATGATGGGCGATCACGATGAGGCTCGCGATGCCGCCCAGGAGGCCTTGCTGCAGGCATTCCAAAATCTGGAGCGCTTCGATGCCGAGCGCAGTTTCATCAAGTGGCTGCTCGGTATCGGCGCGAAACGGTGCTTGAACCGCCTGCGAGCGCGAAGGACGTTCAGGCGGTTTTTCCAGAATTATATCCAGGAATGGCGAGGGCAAGGCGGGAGACGCGATCAGGCCCTGGTTGATATGGGCCGCACGGGGCGGTTGCTGCAGAAGTTGTCCGGTCGCGAACGGACAGCGATTTCCCTGGCCGTGTTTGAAGATTTCAACGCCCGCGAGATCGCCGCTGTGTTGGGGTGTTCGGAAAATACGGCTCGCGTGCACCTGTTCAATGCCCGCAGCAAGTTGAAGAAGGAGGTGGCCCTTGATATGCAGATGGGTACGATTCGGGTATAAGGTTTTACCATTGCCCGGCTGGAGGTTTTTTTTACTGGAGCGCCACCTCGACCGTTGCCCCAAATGCCAGGGCTGTATCCTTGACGATGAAGCGATCCGGGCCATGGGGACGACCGCCGCCGCCCTGCAGGCGGAGCTTCCCTTGTGGCCTGTACCTGCAGCCCGCCCTAAAGCAGCACGGACGCTGCGCTTGAGATGGCGTTATGCTTTCGGCCTTTCGCTGGTTGCGGCTCTGGTCTGCGTGGCGATCACAGTAATTCGTTTTGCGCCAACCCCATCAGTTCTAGCAAAGGGCACGATTCGGGAAATAGAAGAAATTGATGAATCAAAAGTTTTTGCCGTACTTTCGGCCGAAATCGGCGCTGAACCGGCCCGTTCGGTCATTTTTAAACCCCGGCAACCCGGGATGACAATCGTTTGGTTCGAAAAAATTATAAATTAATCTCAGGAGGTCGATTATGAAGAAAACAGCAAGTATGATAGCAATTATTGTACTGGCCTTGGCGTTGCCTGCCCGGGCCGAGATGACCCTGAATATCAAGCTCGACTTTTTTGGCCCGTTGGCGGCCGAAAACGTGAAGTCCAATGTCACCACGTCGTTCTACCTCAAGTCAATGGTGCAACGCAACCTGCAAGTCACTTTTTCGTCTGAAGCTCTGCAGGCTGAATTGCAAAAAACTTTCAACGCGCCCAAAGTTTCATTGCTGGCCGCGGGCGACCTGGTATGGAAATCGGGCGGAGAGCCGTCGGTCATGCAGATCGTGCAAATCGACGGCCGGGATTATGCCTTGATCCTGACCCCCTTGCCCAAGCCGGGAGCGGTGAATTTCAAGGTCGGCGTGGTGGAGGAAAACAATCAGAAGAACATCAAGAACATTCTCCTCGACACCGAAATCGTGCTGCCGGACCGGGAGGTAGCCGTGCTGGGCTTCCGCGATGCGCAGGAAAACAGTTACTTCATCGCCTTTTATGTGCAGGGGCGCGATGACAAGATAAGCAAGGATGTGCTGCAGCTATTGGCTAGCCAAAAGCCGAGGAAAATCAAGGAAATCAAACCGGTTTATCCTCAGAATGCTTTAATGAACAGGATCCAGAGCGTGGTGACGCTCAATGTCGAAACCGATGCGAACGGCCAGGTGCAACTGGCCGAAGTGATTTCGGGGCACCCTCTGTTCAACGATGCCGCGATCAGGGCAGTCAGGCAATGGGTTTATGAGCCCTATATCGTGAATGGCGTGGCCAAGGCTGTGGCATTCACCGTTACGGTCACCTTCAAATTGAATGACGATGCAGAGGCTAAAAATGATAATAACGCACTGACTCGTCTCCGAAGTAGTCAAAGACCGCGATTAATCAAAAAAGTATTACCGGTTTACCCGACCGCGGCGCTGGAAAAGAAAATTGAGGGTATTGTGATATTGGAAGCCACGATCAATGAAAAAGGTATAGTAACGGACGCCCGGTTGATTAAGTCGCCCGATCCGCTCCTAACCGATGCCGCCTTGAATGCCGTGAAGCAATGGGTATATGAACCCTATATTATGGATGGCAAGGCCGAACCCTTGATTTTCACGGTTACGGTCACCTTTGGCTTGAATGATGAACCAGAAGCAAAAAAAAATAATAACGCTCTGGTTCATCTCCAGGATGGCCAACGGCTTCGTCTGATCAAAAAAGTTAAACCGGCTTATCCGATAATGGCGCTGAAAAAGAGGATTGAGGGTACCGTTGTATTGGAGGCTACGATCGATGAAAAAGGCATGGTGACGGATGCCCGGATGATCACCGCGACCGATACGCACCTGGTCAGCGCCGCTATTGCCGCGGTAAAACAATGGGTTTATGAGCCCTATGTCGAGAATGGCAAAGCCAAGCCCGCGGCTTTCACGGTTACGGTTACCTTCGCACTTAACAAGAAATAAGGAATATCAGCGGCTGCGGTTGAGTACCGTGAAGCGGCGCTCCAGGCGCCTTCCCTGGTCGTCGATGAGCACCAGCAGGTGCGGGCCCGGCGCCGGGTCGACGCTGATCTGGTGGAACTGGCGGGTAGCGGTTATGTAGCGGTCGTCGATGTGCCAGTAGATAGTGGTTTCGGGCTGGCGGTGAACGGCTTCAAAGACCACCTGCCCCGGTTTGCCGTCGAGGTCGACGGGGATATAGACGGCGGTGTTCATTTCGGGATAGACCAGGCTCATCACCTGCTTGCCGCTCTCGGCTTGGAGCAGTTCGGCGCAATCGCGGCGGAAAGGCGGCAGGGCGCGGTATTCCGGGTGATAGCGGCGGAAATAGTATTCGGGCAGCGGCGGCAGGACGAACCAGGGGACATGGACCATGCGCCCGACCGATTCGCAGCGCGAATCGACGCGAAAGCGTCGGCTCAGTTCCAGGTGGATCAGTTGGTGATAGGGGCAGCTTATCGTGAAATGGCTCTCGCGCGGCATCAGCGTGCGCACGGCCGGGCAAAGATCGGTAGCCAGGAAACCGGAATCGCGGCAGACGCTGATCTCCTGTAGCCAAAGGTTGGGCGCCGTTACCGCGCCCCCGGTATCGAGCGCCTGCAGGATGTCGAAAAGCACCGGGGCGGATGTGGAGAGGCCGGTCAGGTTGGGATTGCCTTCGCCATCGGCGTTTCCCGCCCAGACCCCCACCGTGTAAGCCGGAGTCATGCCGATCGACCAGGCGTCCCTGAGGCCGAAGCTGGTGCCTGTTTTCCAGGCCACCCATTTCGAGGAGTTGAACTGCTTCCAGAAACCCTCCTGGTCGGACCGGTTCACCTCGGTCAAGGCTTCCAGGGTGAGATAGGCGGCGGCCGGGCCGAGATCGATCATCGGCAGGGGACGGACCGCGTCTTCGGGCAGCAGGCGGATTTCGCTCCGCCGGCCGGCGTCGCCCATGGCCAGCTGGACAAGGCCGGCATACATGCGGGTAACCTCGTACAAAGTTCCCTCGGCGCCGCCCAGGATGAGGGTCAAACCGTAGCCGCCCGGAGGCCGGGTGAGGGTGGTCATGCCCCATTTTTTCAATAGGTTGTAGAAACGGGGAATGCCGTACTGCCGCAGCATGTGGATGGCCGGGATGTTGAGCGACCAGGCCAGGGCCTCGCGGGCCGGCACCGCTCCGCGGAAGCGGCGGTCGAAATTTTCGGGGATGTAGCCGCTGAAATGGACCGGGGTGTCGGCGACCAGGGTGCGCGGTGTCAGGCCTCCCTCGTGCAGCAGGGCGGCGTAGAGGAAGGGTTTGAGAATGCTGCCGGTGCTGCGCGGGCTTTGGATCAGGTCGACATCCTGGCCGTGCTCGGCCGTGCGCTCGCGGCAGACGTTGCCGACGTAAGCGGCGACGGTTCCCTGCCGGTTGTCGATGACCAGGGCGGCCAGGTTGCGGATATTTTTTTCCAGAAGTTTTTCACCTTCGCTCTGGACGATGCGCAGCAGAATTTCCTGCAGGCGCGGCTGGATTTGGGTCTGAAACACGTATTCACCGGGTTTCATGGCCGCCAGGGTGGAGAGGAGGTGCGTCGCCAGCCGCGGCACCGGACCGGGGCGGCCGGGAATCTTTTCGGCGCGGGCCAGCACGTACTCCAGGGGAGAAACGATCTTCCGCTGGCGCAGGCGCTCCAGCAGGCGGTCTCTTTTCTCCCGCAGCCGCCGCCTGTTGGTTTCGCCGCTGACAAGACCGGGGTCGTTGGGCAGGACGGCCAGGAATGCCGCCTCGGCCCAGCTGAGCGTCTCGGCGCTGCGATTGAAATAGAACCAGGAGGCGGCGTCGATGCCGACGATATTGCCGCCGAAGGGGGCGTGGGCCGCATACAGCTCCAGTATCTCTTTCTTTGAGCAGGACATTTCCAGGCGCAGGGCCAGGAACATCTCGCGCACCTTTTCCAGGAACGTGCGGCCGCGGTTTTTCCGGGCGCTGCGGATGACTTGCATGGTGATGGTGCTGCCGCCGCTGACGATGCGCCGCTGCTTCAGGTTCTGCGCCGCGGCGCGCGCGATGGCCAGCAGGTCGACTCCCGGATGCAGGAAAAAGCGCCGGTCTTCGTATTCCAGCAGCACTTGGAAAAAGCGTCTCGGGATGGATTTCAGCCGCACGAAGCGCCATTGCTCGTCAGTGGCCAGCCGTGCGTCCAACAGCCTGCCATCGGCCGCCAAGAGCACCGTCGAGAGCGGATCGTTGAACAGCGGTCTGGGCAGCGAAAACCAAAAAACCAATGCCAGAGCGGCCAGCGCCCCGAGCGCCAGCAGCAGACGTCTTCTACCTTGGCGCGCGCGCTTGCTCAGCGGACGATCTCCAGCCATTTGCCGGTACTGTTGGCGTGAACGGCTGAATCGTACATCGATTCGATGGCGATGCCCGGCAAATAGAACTTACCGCTGTAGGAGGCGTTCAGCACCACGGTAATGGTTTTCTTGGCCCCGCCGTTCAGGGCCAGGTAGGTGTAGATGCGGTCGTCGCGGACATCCTGGTAATCGAAGTAGTTCCGGGCCGGCTCGCCCTCAATCAGGCGCGGGTTGGCTATCTGGCAGCCGGCGGGCACCATGTGGGTCAGAGCCAGGTTGCTCAGGTTGTTCTGGGTGAGATTGCTGACGCTGATCCTGACCTGGAAATCGCTCCCCTGGGCCAGCCGCTCCATGGGCAGGGGTTCGCCCGCCATGTTCAGGTACTCGACATGAAAGCCGATGTTGCTCTCCGCCGCTTTTTCCCTGCCGGCGGGAACGACTCCCGACTTGTAGATGGTCAGGTAGAGCGGGTTCTGCCCCGGATTGCTGACCGTCAATTTTCGCTCTGCGGCCGTAAACGGAGAAACCAGTTTCTGGAAAAAGGGGACCGTGGCGACGATTTCCTCGCCCGACTCTTTGTCCCAAGCCATTTTGAAGCGGAAGGGGTTGGCTGGGGAACCGCCGTAATAAACGGCCAGGGCCATCAGCGAATAGGCCGTTTCCTGGGTCGAATACCAGGTGTCGCGGCCCAGCTCCCTGGCGATCTCCTCCACCATTTTTTTGGCGCGGTCGGCTTTGCCCATCTCAACCAGGGTGCGGATAACGATGGCTTTGTCGCGCAAGGCCGAACCGAAGGTATTCCGGTCATCGTGGTAGTCGGCCACCTGCCACTGGCAGTTTTTGAGCAGGTCCTCGGCCGCGTCGGCCTGGCCGCTGGCCTGAAAGGCTCCGGCCAGAAGAATCGTCGCGACACTGTCCAGCCCCCGCATTTCGCGCAGCCGGTTCATGGCGCCCAGGTCGGGGTCCCTGGCCAGGGCCAGCGTGTAGAGCCGGTCGGCCTGGTTGAGCCGGCTCTGCATGTCGCCCTCGGTCCAGGAGTTGGCCAGCGATTTCTGGAATTTCTTCCATTGCTCCATCATGGCGCCGGGAACGTGGAATCCCAGGCGCGCCGCTTCCAGCAGGAAATAACCCGCATAGGAGCTGGTCCATTCGTGGACGTCGTTCTCGCCCGGCCAATAGGAGAAGCCGCCGCTGCTCGTCTGGAAACCGCGCAGCTTCTCGATGGCCACGTTGATGTGTTTTTCCACCTGTTTTTGTTCCTCGGCCGAGAGCTTGAGCAGCAGTTTCAGGTACAGCTGCGGGAAGGCGGTCGACAGGGTCTGTTCCAGGCAGCCGTGGGGATAGTGGATCAAGAACTGCAGCCGCTTTTGCAGCTGGAAGGGAGGGAGCGTCGATGCCTCGAGCGCCACCTCATTGGTGCCTTTGATGCCGATGGACGTCACCTGGATCTCCCGGGTCTGCCCGGGGGGTATTTCCATGCGGCTCGATTCGATCAGCTTGGGGTTGGCGGCGATGACCGAGATGTGGATCTCGCTTTCGGCGCGGCGCGAGCCGCTGGAAGCCTGGATGCGCACCGAACCCTGCCCCAGCGCCGATGTGGCGTTGATGCGGAAGGTGACGATCTTGTCTCCCGGGGCGGAAAAATTGACCGTCTTGGCCGTGGGCGGGGTGGCCAGGAAGAGGTCGCTGGTAGTCAGCGACACCTGCACGCTGCGGATGTCGGGATTGGAGACGAATACGGAGACCGGCAAATCGAAAACCTCGTCCGGCCGGATCACCCGCGGCAGGGTCGGCAGGATCATCAGGTCCTGGCGGACCGGCACCGACTTTTCCGCCGAACCATATGCGCCGTCCCTGCCCGCCACCACCATCACCCTGACCGCTCCGATGTATTGCGGCATGGTCAATGTGTGTTCAGCGGTTTTGCCGCGCTCCAGGGCGAACGGCCCGGCGAACATCACCACCGGCGGGAAGCGGCGCGGCTTTTTCTCCTTGCCGGCGCCCTCGCCCTCTTCGCCGCCGCCCAGAGCCAGGAGGCGGGAAAGCTCGGCCCCGTACGCTTCGGCGACATCGTCGAAAAGGTCCCAGGTGAGGATGCCCAGGGCCTCCCGGTTGTAGAAGCGCTGGCGCAGGTCGGGGGCGGAATAGCGGGTGAGCCCGAGCAGGCCCTCATCGACCACGGCCAGGGTGTAGGTCATGGGCCGGCCGTCTTTTTCATTGACGCTGACCTTGAACTCCTCCTGCGGTTTCAGCTCCGCTGCCACCTTCAGCTGCGGTTCGAGCCGGGTGGCGGGATTGTCCACCAGGATGGGAATGACCCCGTAGAGGCGGATGGGGGTGTCGCTCTTTTTGCCGGAATGGGGTTGCAGCAACAAAACATGGACATAGATGTTCGGCGTCATGTTCTCGTCGAGCTCGATCTCGAAGCGGTTTTCCCCTTCCTTGGTACTCACCCACATCTGGCGCAGGACCGACGAGCCGTTTTCCAGCGAGACCAGTGCCTGGCCCTGGGGGGCGGTGGGAAGGAAGATGACCGCTTTCTCTCCCACCAGGTAGCGCTCCTTGTCGGCGGAAAAATTGAGCCGGGTCGCCCCGGCGCCGCTTTCCTCGCGGGCGCGGCCGGCCCAGCCCGGCCAGTCGATGAAAATGATCTTGCCGGTGGCGTGGCCGCTCTCGGGGTCGACCACGCGGACCAGGTAGCGGCCCCAGGCGGGGTATTTGACCTGGAATTTCCATTCGCCGACGCCGTCCTTGGTGGAGACCGTCCCTTGCAAAATCCGGTCGTGACTGGAATTGGAGGCGTACTGGGCCAGGGAATCGCCGCTCTTGTCCCACCACCACTTCCATTCCACCTTGTAGAGGCTGACTTCCAGCTTGGAGCGGGAAGCGGGCTTGCCGTCGGGATCGACGGTGATGATCTGCAGCACGTGGTCCTGGTCGGTGAGGAGCATGTTGCGGGCGGCGTCCCCCTTCGGCGGCTTGATGCCGACATAGCTCGTGTAGGGGTGGAAGGGCAGGGTGAGCGCATCGCTGGAGAAATCACCTCCGGCTTCGAAAACGCGGGAGACGAAGGTGGCGTCCATCATGCCCGGGGCCGCCTCCTCGATTTCGAGCGTGACCGGGAAGCTGGCGTCGCCCTTTTCGTTCAATTCGCCGCTGGCCAGCGACTGCTCGGCAGCAGTGAACTCGCGGGCCGGATCGTCAAAAACGAAATCCGGCCAGCGGTCGAAGCGGGTGGGCCGAGGCGAAAACTTCACCGTGACGTCGAATTTCAGGTTGGCGGCGGGGGCCCCGTGCAGCCACTGGCTGCTGATGGAGCCGGTGTACGCTTCGCCGGCCAGCAGCTTCTGCGCCCCCGGGTTGAAGGCGATCTTTAGGCGGTTGGGCACCACCGTCTCGATCTTCAGCTTCTGCTCGAAAGCCATGCCGCCGATCGTCACCCGGGCCTTCCAATTTCCGGTCAGCGCCGCTTCGTCGGTCTCGATGCAAAAACAGTAGAAGGTGTCGAAGGACTTGGTCGGCTTCAGGGTCTGGATCAGCTGGTCCTTGGGATTGTAGAGTTCCAGGGTGACCGGATGCTCCTTGGGTAGTGCCCGGTCGCGGTCGAACAGCACGAAGGTGAGGTACAGGGTGTCGCCGGGACGCCAGACGCCTCGCTCGCCGTAGATGGCGCCGCGGATGCCCTTGAGCACTTTCTCGCCGCCGACGTCAAAATGGCTGGTGGCCAGCAACCCGTCCTGGTCGAGCCGCAGATAGCCCCGCTCCTTTCCCTGCCGGGCTTCGATGAAGAAAGGCCGCGATTGCAGGTTCAGGGTCAGGAAGCCGGAGCCGTCGGTGCTGCCTTCGGCGAGGAGTTGGTTCTGGAAATTCATGGCCCGGATCTCGACATCGGCGAACGGCTGGCCGCTGCGGATGTCGGTGCTCACCACGTGCAGGGTCAGGTTCTCCTCGAGCTTGGCGATCAGGCCCAGGTTGGAAGCCAGGAAATTCCGGGCCGGGAACAAGTCGCTGTTGTAGCGTTGGTCGTAGTAGGCGTCCCTGCAGGGGTCGTTGCGCTCATCCCAGTTGCGGTTGCTCTGCTCCTCGTCGTAGTACCCTTCGGCGTAGTCCCAGTAGGAGCCCTCGCGGTACGAGGTGTCGTCCTGGTTGCGGAACGGCGGCTCGACGGCCGGCGGGGTGGTGCTGTCGGCGCAGGCGTAGGTGGAGTTGCCGCGGTTGAAGGAGAGGATGATGCGGAAAAGGCTGCCGGGGTTGTCCTTCAGCAGCTGGGTCACGTCCAGGCTGTAGCGGCGCCAGCCGGCGGTCTCCTCCGGCTTGTCGGAGAGCGGAACGGTCTTGCGCCACAAAAAGCGGCCGACCATCGCCAGGTTCTCCTTGCCCTGGAGATTGTTCTGTTGCAAAAATTGCGCCATGTTGTTGCTGTAGATCTGGAAGGCGGTGACCTGGATCGCCCTGAGACTCACCGCTTCGAAGGGGATGGTCAGCATGTCCTTCTGGGGCAGGATGACGCCCTTGCCGACGAAACGGACCTGTGGCGCGATCCTTTGGAACACGACGTTGCGGGTGACGCGGGCGGCGAGGCGGCGGTCATTGTAGTTGCGGACGCCCGGATTGACGGCGATCTCCAGCGAGCCGTCGAAGCTTTTGCTCGAGTAAATGCGGATGACGTTGGCTTCGATCTCGAAGGTCGGCGCATGCCCGGCAACCGTGATCAGACCCTGCAAATCCTGGTTTTTTTTCAGGGGATCGGAGAAGCGCAGCAGGATGCTCGGCGCGGGTTCGCTGACTGCCTCAGCGCTCAACAGGTCGAACTGCCCCAGCGAGGGGACGTCGACGGCGCGGCTGCCTTTCTTGTCGACGCCGATGGCCGAGCCGTCCCAACGGACCTGGAGCAAACTCGTTTTCTCGCGGCGTTCGATGGCGCGGATGACGAACTCATGGTTCTGGCCGTCGGAGCTGTGCGTCCACTCGATGGCCAGTGCTTTTCCTTCCTGCTCGGCGGCGAGGATTTTCTGGATCACGCTTCCGTCCTCGCTGTCGCGGCTGGTCAAGGTGCCGCGCAGGAAAAATTGGTTGGGCGATGTCTCGTCCACCGGGGTGAGTCCCTGCAGCTGGAGCTCGATGTTTTCCTCGATCACGGAAAAGGGGAACTCGAAGCTGGAATACTCATTCGGCAGGTCCATGAATTTGCCGGTGTTCAGCCGCGCCTTGTAATTAGCGCCCGGCCGCAGCTCGGCGGCCGGCGTAAAAACAAGTTCACGGGCCGATTTCCACTCGGTCTTGCCGGTTATGACGGGGTCGAATTCCAGATAGCCGTCCAGCTGGGACGGATCCTGGCCTTCGCGGCCGACATTGCCCACGAACAGGACACGGATCTGGGCCTTGCGGGATACGGATCCCGACGTGTAGGCGCTGATATAACGGTACCAATCGGTTGTCTGCGGAATTTTCTTCTTTTTGCAGCCTGGGCTGACAATGGCGAGCAGGATCAGCCCGGCGATCATGAAGCGGCTTGTTTTTTTCATTGTTTGTCTCCTTCCTGTTGATGGTTCAACCATAGCACAGGAAAAACATGCAAATCAACTGGAACAAGCAAAAGAAAAAAAATTTCGCGGCCGGTTCCCGTCAGCGCCCGGGGGATTATTTTTTTAAAAACTTCACCTGAAAGATGAAATTCTGCAGGGAGATGCGGGTCACCCATCACGATAAAAGGGCACGGCACCACCAAGGGTGACATACTT
>JAPKZL010000068.1 GCA_026393795.1 Candidatus Aminicenantes bacterium
GCTCATAATGACGAAGAATTGGATGGTGCCGGAAGAGGAGCTCTGCGAACTCAAGGCGGTCAGCAGCTCGCGATTTTTTTCCTGCCAGGATTCCAGTTTCACCCTTTCATACTGTCTGGCGTATTCCCTGGCGATCTTTTCGGCGGCAAATACGTCCTTAACCTGGACCTCGATTACCGATACGCCCTCGATCCCGAAAAAACTCCGTACCATATCCATGGAGACCACCACCAGCTCGTTGCCGGCCGCGGCCCCGAGATCGAAGATGCCGCCGACGCGTAAAAACACCTGGTCCCCCCTGTTGTTTCGCAAATAGAATTTGTCGCCCACGGCCAGGGTAAACCGGTCGGCGAGCTGCCTGCCCAGCAGAGCGGAATCGGAGGCGAGTTCGGGAATGCCGGAAATGATCTTTTCTTTTATTTTATAGATATCGAGCCCGTTCGGCGCGGTCAGGCCTTTCACGAACACCGGTACTACGGAAACGCCCTTTTCAATGAATCCCGAACCATTGGCCGCAGGCGCCGCACGGAGGACCCGCGGGTCTTTTTCCAGGTCGTTGACATACTGCTGCCAGGAATAGATCTCGGTCCTTTCCTCGTAGAGGACCTTGCTGGTATCGCTTTTGGAACTTTCGTTGCTGATCGGTTTGGCTATGCGGTCGGCGGGCAGGATATTGATGTGCGGCGCCGAGCCGACCGTGTTGTCGATCAAGGTTGTTTGCAGGCCGCCGATCAGGGAGGAGAGGAAGAACTGGACCGCGACGCCAACGGCAATGCCCAGGACGATCAGCAGCGTTTGCCCTTTGCCCTTTATGAGAAAGCGCAGGGCAATCATCCATTCATAATGGTTTTTGTTGCCTTTCATTTGGGCAGTACGATCCTTGAACCCTCGGGGATGTTTTTGACACTCACCCATTTTTCGCCGATCGGGGTAAATTCGACCGCTCTCTTATCTGTATTTTTTTCTGTTTTAACCAGAACAAAATTGCCCTCTTTCTCGCGGAGTATATACTTTGAAGGCAGGGCCAGGACATTGATGTTGACATCCCTGATTTTCTTTCCGGAAATTTCCACACTGCCGGTCATGCCGTGCTTGATGAAGGCCTTGTTTTCATTTGTCTGCAGTTTCAGATTGCAGGTGCCTTTGGCGTAGTCTATCGTCGAACAGACGAGACTTATATTGGCTTTCACTTTTTCAGCAGGGTAGGCATCGAACATGATAAAACAGGGCAGGCCGGTTTCCAGAAAGCCCAATTCCTTCTGATCGACGTTGGTTTCGAGTACCCAGGGTTTTTTTTCAAGTATGGTCAGGGCTTTTTCCCCGGCCTTGACCGTCTCGCCTTCCTTCATAGCGATTTTTACAATGGTGCAGTCATAGGGCGCGATAAATTGTTTTTCGTTGACCGCACGCTTGGCCAGTTCCACCTGCGCGTTCAGGATGTTCAGCTGGTTGATCAGCTCCGCGGCCACGCCGCTCTTGGCGAAGGAATCGAGCTGAAGCTTCGCCTGGTTGAAGCGGGCCTGGGCCGCCTCCAGCTTCGTCTGCGCGTTTTCGAGCTCGACCCGGGAGACGGCGCCGCCGGCATACAGGGCCTGCGTGCGTTCGGCATGGTTTTTCGCGTCGGTGAGGGCCGCTTGGGCATCGTTCAGCTGCTCGGTCAACCGTGGGTAGGTTTCCTCTCTGGAATTGAGCAATTTCAACTTGGCATTCTCGTAGTTGTTCTCGGCGATGGTCAGGTTCTGTCTTTCCTTGAAATCGTCGACCTGGATAAGGAGAGCGCCCTTTTTTACTATCTGCCCTTCAACGACCGCGATGCCTTTGACATCGCCTTCGGTCTTGGCCGCCATCTCGTAGGGTTCGGGGAAACTCACCGTGCAGCTGGCCAGTATCTTGTAGTTGACATCGGTCCTTTTCAAGACGTAATATTCCGCAGCCGGTTTTTTAAGCAGGAATACTGCCAGTAAAACGACGATGACAACCGCGGCGGACCAGATGACCGATCTCTTTTTCATGCGCAGAGCTCCTTAGGTAATAAACGATATTATACCTGTTTGTTTAGTAATTTTCCACAACGGGAAGAGCCGGTTCTCTTTTACGTCGCCGGATTTCATCCTGTGAGTATTGTAAATAAAATTATTGTCAGCTATGGACATCGCCCTATTGATTTGCAATAAAAAAATCAATATGTTATCAACAAAACAAGGAGGGCAAAATGAAAAAAATCATGGTGATGACGAGTATTTGCTTTTTGTTGGCAGGTATTCTTTTTTTCGGGGCTTGCAAGAACTGTGAGTGTGATGAGGATGTGATCACTATTCATGTTGATCAGATGGTGAACGTGCCTGGCGGCGGCGGCAGTGTTGACGTGACCTTCAATGGCAGCTCGGGTGTTCGCATCCGCATCACGCTGTCTTGCTCCAATAACAGTATGAGGCCATACGGGTACCTGCAGGCCCCGAACGGCAGCGGCGATTACACTCCACCAAACAACGCTTCCAACGGCCAGAACAGCGCCGAGACAATGCTCAATCAGAACGGCACCTATACCCTGACCGTTTTCGACGGGGCGAACATCGGCGGCCAGGTTCATGTCGTGATCGATCAAATCTGACCGGATAATACCGCGGCAGCGAACCTTACGACCCACATCCAGTTCTCCGCTTTGGTCACCCGGTCGACTATGATGCCGGCCTTGTGGTTCGAGCCAGTTATGTTTGTTATTGAGTGACGTCGGTACCTTTGTTTAAAATCCGTAGCTAATTGTCCTTATTTGATTATTTTGCACATTGTGGATTCCGAGTTTATCACAATCTCATCGAGAATGAACGCTTTTCCTGCCCAAATGACATCTGGAGGCACCACAATTGACGCCCCGACCTGGAGTGGAAAAGGACCTGCCACATCTTGAAAGATGGTTTGATCGAATGTCGGCGCCTGGAGTTCGTAGGGACATTGCACGTTGACCAACTGTGGATTGTTCCACACAGTCTTGATGTGGAAAGTAAGCTCGCAATCGGTCATTTCGCCTGTGAGTGTCACCGTACCTATGGCTACTGCCTCCCATGTGCAAATGTTGGCCTGGACCGGTTCGAGCCATGTCACGTTCCCGCTTCCAGAAATTGTGTAATTTCCCTCCCCATCGCCTTCAATGCTGAATGACCAAATCCCATCCTCGGTCTGATAGTCGCCTGGTATTGTCTGTGCTTCAGCATGGTATCTCAATTTACCTCCGCCAACGATCCCCTCCGGTGCGCTGGGGCTTGCTTTGCATCCCATCATAAGCGCAATTACTATGAAACCCAAAACGATGATGGATTTTTGCGTGTGATTCATAAACACCTCCTTTATTGCAAAAAACGCATGAATGAATTTTTAGTTGTAATTGTTATTAAGCATCTATTGAAAGAATGTTACCATTTAAATAATAGTTTTCAAATGGGCTTACGGTTTGTTGAAGGGAAAACGCATCCGAATTTCGGCATTATCGATGCGTCTGGAATAACTGATGAGTTGCTGCAATTCATCCCCGGCGGTTGACAGGCAAAAAAAAACATGCTACCATGAATGCGACTTTAATTTACAAGGAATAAACACAATGTTAAAAGGAAAAGTGAAATGGTTTGATGCCAAGAAGGGGTACGGTTTCATCCACGGCGAAGACGGCAAAGACATCTTTGTCCATCATTCGGCCATCATCTCCCAGGAAGGATTCAAGACCCTCGAAGAAGGACAGGACGTGACGTTCGAAGTCATTCAGGAAGACAAGGGACCCAAAGCCGCCAACGTCAAAGCGGCCGAATAATCCAAATTCCAACCTTTTCCGTATCTAAGCCAAAGCGCTAAATCCATGGCGGGGAAAATGCATTCCCGCGGTTTCGTCTAAAATCCGATCGCTGCAATGAATCGGCGTAGCTTTTTCTGGATGCGCGCCACGTTCTGGGGGCCGAGGCGCAGCAGGTGCTTCTGTGCCTGGCTGAGGTCTTCCAGGCTGACGTCGGCGTACGCATAGCTCAATATCTTCTTCTCCAGCGCGATGTCCGTTCCTACTGCCGGCACTTGGTCGAGGTGTGCGCATGCCTGTTTCAGCCTTTGCGCGAAAGTGATCCCCGGATACCCCAGCTCGGCGAAAGCCGTCTCCAGGGCCGGGCTGAGCTTCCGGTACCATAGGAGCAATGTTTCGTCCGGGATGGCCGCGAACACGT
>JAPKZL010000069.1 GCA_026393795.1 Candidatus Aminicenantes bacterium
AAGTTCATTTGCACCGAATGCGGTTATATCGAGGAATGGATCGAGAACGCCAACGATTTGAAGCGCTTCAAGACCATGGAATAGCAGGGGATTGCAGGGCTCGGTTGACGGTTGACGGCGAACGGTTGACGGTGTACGGTAAGAATAAAATTCCAAATACCAAGAAAACAAAAACGATCTTGCTGTAGGGGTTTGATTAATCAAACCCCTACGATGGGTAGGGAACGCAGATCTGCGTTCCCTACAGAAGAAAATTTATGGAATTTTTGATTTGGAATTTTCCTGCCGTCTACCGTCCGCCGTCCACCGTAAACCGAGAGCCGCTCATGAATAAAAGTTCAACAAACCTGGGCATCTGGGCGATGGTGGCCACGGCCTTCCTGTGGAGCAGCGCCGGGCTGTTCATCAAGGTCATCGACTGGAACCCGTTTGCCATCGCCGGGGCGCGCAGCCTGATCTCCTCGTTGGTGGTGCTGGCCTGGCTGCGCCGGCCCAGGTTTCACTGGTCGCTGCCCCAGGTCGGCGTCGCCGCCATCCTGTTCAGCGTGGCCATCAAGCGCATCCCGGCCGTTTTCGCCAACCTGATCGCCGTCATCGAGCCGGTCTTCAACCCGCTGTGGGTCTTCCTGGCCCTGGGCGAAGCGCCCGGGTTGACGGCGATCGCCGGCGGCGCGATCATCATCGTCGCCGTCACGGCGGCGTCGGTGGTCAGCGCCAGAAGAACGACGTAACGGGTAACGCGTGACGCGTAACACGTAACGCGGAGCAGCGCTTAGCGAAACAACAAAAAATCTGCTTTCTCTTTTTTAATTAAATACTGTTTGCAATTTATTTTGAAAAATCGCCTGTTAATCTTCACTCGTCACGGGTTACGCGTCACGCGTCACGTATCTCGTTAAACAACATTTGACATTTTTATACTGTTTACTTAATATAAATCGACCGATGACAATGAAAATTCACTCTTGAGGTGCACGATGACCGGCAACAACGAAAGCTTGTCCTGGAAATTTTATTTTTTTAATATCGTCCTGCTGGGGGCGCTCTTCGGCCTGACCGAAGCCTTGCTTGGCAAATTCATACGCAACGCCGGCCTGCCGCGCAGCCCCTTCGTCGCCGCGACCGGTTTCCTGATCCTGGCGCTGGGGCTGGCGGTCTTCAAGCAGAAACGCATCATTCCCGGCATCACGATTGCCGGGATCCTGAGCAAGTGGCTGGCCGTGCCCATCCTCGGCCTGCCCCTCCTCTGCCAGGTCAATGACCACTTCGCCATCCTGCTCAACGGCGCCTTTCTCTTTGCCGGCGTGGCCGCTTTCAGAAAGCACATCGCCTCCGGCTGGAAAGCGCGGAGCGCGGTGGCCGGCCTGGCCGCCTTCGGCGCCGGCGCGACGTTCTTCGCCCTGGGACGTTTCGTGTCGCCCTGCACCCACCTGCTCTCCTTCCGCTACGCCAGCGGCGCCGCCACCTACATGCTGACCCGCGTCGTTCCCGCCTCCCTGCTGGCGGCCGTTTCTTTCCCGCTGGGCTACGCCCTTGGCCGGCGGCTGGAAAAACGGCTGCTCCCCCTGTGGCTGGCGCGGCCGCCGCTGCTGGTGCCGCTTTTCGGCGCCTTCACCGTTGCCTGCCTGGGAGTGACGGTATTGCTTACCGCCGTTGGTTTCTAGGCCTGGAACCGCCATTCGGGTAAGGAGATAGCATGGATAAAATTGCTGCAAAAGTTCTGCAGCTGGCCGAACAGTACCGGGATTATTCGGCCCAAAACCTCTCGCGATTGGTCAGGATCAAGTCGCTGACCGCCGGGGAAAAAGAGATGGCCGCGGAGCTGAAGAAGCAGATGGCGGATGCCGGCTTCGCCCAAGTAAGGCTCGACGGCCTGGGCAGCGTCCACGGCCGCGTCGGCACGGGCAAGCGCCTGATCGCCGTCGACGCCCATATCGACACCGTCGACCAGGGCAATCTCGAAAACTGGAGCGAGGATCCCTTTTCCGGGCGCGTCGCGGACGGCTTCGTCCATGGCCGCGGCAGCGTCGACCAGAAGGGCGGGGCGGCGGCCATGGTCACGGCCGGCCGCATCCTGGCCGAGCTCGGCGTGCCAAACGACCTGACCGTCCTGGTCACCGGCACGGTCATGGAAGAGGACTGCGACGGGCTGTGCTGGAAATACATCATCGAGGAGGAAAAGATCCGCCCCGAGCTGGTGATCATCACCGAGCCGACCGCCCTGGGCATCTACCGCGGCCACCGCGGCCGCATGGAGATGCGCGTGAGCTTCAAGGGGCTCTCAGCGCACGGCTCGGCGCCCGAGCGCGGCCAGAACGCCATTTACATGGGTTCCCGCGCCTGTTTGGAGATCGAAAAGCTCAATGAACGCCTGAAAAGCGACGACTTCCTGGGGAAAGGGTCGGTCACGGTCAGCGAGTTTGTCTCGGGTTCGCCTTCGCTCTGCGCCGTGGCCGATTTCGCCCGCATCCACCTCGACCGGCGCCTCACCGCCGGCGAGACGAAGGAGACGGCCCTGGCCGAGGTGCGTGCGCTGGTGAAGGGCATGCCCGCCGCTGTCGAAGTACTGCAGTACCGCGAGAAAGCCTATACCGGAAAAGAGTACAGCATGGAAAAATATTACCCGACCTGGAAACTGGAGCCGGACCACCCGGCCGTGGCCCGCGCCGAAACGGTTTTCCGCTCCCTTTTCGATAAAGAACCGCGCGTGGACAAGTGGACCTTCTCGACCAACGCCATCGCCATCACCGGCATCCACAATATCCCCTGCATCGGCTTCGGCCCCGGCGACGAGGTAGGCGCCCATGCTCCGAACGAGAAGGTGCCGATCGACGACCTGGTCAAGGCGGCGGCGTTTTACGCCCTCTATGCCCTGCAATGGAGCGGCACAAATACGAGCTCCGCGGGACCAAGATAAAAAAACACTTCCGAGGTGGACCCATGCTTACTTTTATCGTCAACAACAAAGAAGTGAAAACCAACGCCCCCGCCGCCAGTTCGTTGGTGGATTACATTCGCAACGATTTGCATCTGTACGGCACGAAAATAGGCTGCCGCGAAGGCGACTGCGGCGCGTGCACGATCCTGGTGGGAGAAATGGAGGACGGTGAACTGAAATATCAGACGATGAACTCCTGCCTCATGCCGCTGGGCAATGCCGACCGCAAACACATCGTCACCATCGAAGGCGTCAATGGTCCCGAACTGACTCCCGTTCAAGCCGCTCTTCTCGAAAACAATGGAACGCAGTGCGGTTTTTGCACGCCGGGTTTCGTTATGGCCTTTTACGGTTTTTGTTTGAACATGGGCAAGGAAAAAAATCTTGCCAACGCCATCGAAGCCATCTCCGGAAATATCTGCCGCTGCACGGGCTACAAATCCATCGAAAAGGCCGCGGGTGCCATCGTTAAAAAATTACAGCCCCCTCATCGGGGACCTTCAGGGCCCATGCCGGGCGCCGTGACCATGGAGTGGCTGGTAAACAATAAATTCCTGCCCGAATATTTCCTGGCTATCCCGGAAAGATTAAGGAAGATCGCTCCGGCCGCTGCGGCGGCAGTCCGGGAGTCCGGGTACATTATCGCCGGCGGCACCGACGTCTTGCTGCAGGACCCGGAAGGCGCCCTGGCAGCTGAAAATGTGAATCTTGTTTATGGGGCAAGCGAATACAGCCGGATTAAATTTGCGGAAGGTAAATGCTATGTCGGATCGGCCGTCACGGTCAAAGAGCTGAAAGAATCCAAGGAACTCCGCGCCTATTTTCCCAGGCTGGATGAGTATCTCAAATTGATGGCCTCCCCGCCCATCAGAAACATGGCCACCGTCGGCGGCAACATCGCCAACGGTTCGCCGATCGGAGATCTTTGCGTCATGATGATGGCCCTCGATGCCATTCTCGTCCTCCGCCGCCAAGGCGAAACCAGGGAAGTGAAACTGAAGGAATTTTTCATCGGCTATAAAAAAGTGAATAAAGATCCGGAAGAGTTTATCCAGTGGATTGTTTTTGATCTTCCCGATGTCCATTCGCGCTTCAGCTTTGAAAAGATAAGCAAGCGGGGGCATTTGGACATGGCCACCGTCAATTCGGCCATGAGCATCATTCTTGCCGGCGGCGTTATCAAAAAAGCTTCTTTCGCCGTTGGCGGGCTTGGGCCTACCATCCGCAACATGGCTAAAACGGCCGACTTTTTGCTCGGCAAAAAAATAAGCAATCATACATTCCAGGAGGCCAATCTCATCGCCCAGAACGAGATCACCCCGCGTAGCCGAGCCGACTACAAGCGCGCCCTCGTCAGGCAGCAGCTTTTCATCCACCTCATGAGTTTTGCGCCGGAAGCAATTTCTCTGGAGGCGTTAAAATGAAAAATATAGACTCGCGTTCCCACGTCAGGGGGGAATCCATCTACGTCAACGATATTCCGGTCCAGGAAGACACCCTCTTCGGAGTTGTCCTGGGTTCCCCCGTCGCGCACGGGAAAGTGCATGGAATCGATTTCTCACAAGCGCTGAAAATGGAAGGTGTCGAGGCCGTGATTTCGGCAAAGGATATCACCGGCGAAAACCAGATCGGCAGCATCATCCAGGATGAAGAACTCTTCGCCGACAAAGAGGTACATTTTATCGGCATGCCCGTCGCCCTGGTCTGCGCCAAAACCGAAGCCATCGCCAGAAAAGCGCTCGCAAAAATCAAAGTCGATATCGAAGAACTCCGTCCCATTTTGACGGCCAGGGAGGCCCACGCCGAAAAAAAATTCATCTCCCCGAGCCGAACTTTTAAGATCGGCAATACGGATGCCACGTGGAAAAAATGCGCCCACATTATCGACGGCCAGGCGGAGATGGGCGGCCAGGAGCACGTCTATCTTGAGACGCAAGGCGCCTATGCCTACATGCTGGAGAATGGAGCCATCAAGATCCATTCCTCCACGCAAGCGACAAAATATGTGCAGGTCGGAGCGGCCAGGGTTCTGGGCATTCCCATGCATAAAATCGAAGTGGATACCAATCGCATCGGCGGCGGCTTCGGCGGCAAGGAAGACCAGGCGACGCCCTGGGCAGCCATGACCGCCCTGGCGGCTTACACTCTTAAAAAACCGGTGAAACTGATCCTGGAGCGGGCCGATGACTTCACCATGACCGGAAAACGGCACCCGTACTCTTTTGATTTTAAATTGGGCCTCAGCAAAGATCTCAAAATTCTCTGCTACCAGGTCGAAGGTTTTCAAAATGCCGGCGCGGCCGCGGATGTCTCGCCGGCAGTGATGGAGCGGACGCTCTTTCACGGATCGGGCAGTTACCATATTCCAAACGCGAAAATCACCTGCCACTCTTGCAGAACCAACCTTGCCCCCAACACCGCCATGCGAGGCTTCGGCGCTCCGCAAGCGATGTTTGCTTTGGAGGCGGCGATCATGAAGGCCGCTGTAACCCTGAACGTTTCACCGATGGAAATACAGGGGAAAAACCTTTTACGGGAAGGCAATCGCTTCCCTTATGATCAGATCGCCGAAAATTGCAACGCCGGCAAGTGCTGGGACACCGCTTATAAAAAGTTTGCGGTCGAAAAGCTCAAAAAAGAAATCAAGGAATTCAACAAAAAAAACGCGCACAACAAAAAAGGACTTTCCATGTTCCCGCTCTGTTTCGGCATCTCATTTACCAATACCAGCCTCAATCAGGGACGCTCGCTCGTCCATATTTACACCGACGGCTCGGTCAGCATCACCACCGGCGTGGTGGAAATGGGCCAGGGCGTAAACACCAAAATTCTCCAGGCCGCGGCAAAAACGCTCTCGATTTCTCCGCGGCGCTTTACCATTCACAGCACCAACACGACCCGGATCGCCAACGCCTCGCCTACGGCTGCCAGCAGCGGCGCCGACCTGAATGGCAAAGCGACGATCCTGGCCTGCGAGGCATTGGCCGCCAGATTGAAAGGCGTCGCTTGTCGGGAATTAAAGGGCCGGAACCCGGATAAAATCGAGATCAAGGATGAAATTGTTTTTCACAAAGGAAAAAAGACCTCCCTAACATGGGGAAAACTTGTTTTGCTTGCCGATAAAGCCAGGGTCCCGCTTTCGGAACACGCCCACTACGCCACGCCGAAGATCCATTTCAACAAATCCACCGAAAAAGGCCATCCCTTTGCCTACCATGTCTATGGCACGGCCGTGACCGTCGTAACCGTCGATTGTTTGCGCGGCACGTACGAAATCGATCTGGTCAAGTGCGTCCATGATTTTGGCTCCAGCATCAATCTCAACATCGATATCGGGCAAGCGGAAGGCGCCATCGTGCAAGGGATAGGCCTGATGACCATTGAAGAATTGCTAGTTGATCAGAAGGGAAAGCACATTTACGATACGCTTTCCAGTTATAAAATTCCCGATATCTACTTCGCGCCCAAAAATGTTGAAGTAGTGCCGCTCGCTACCAAGCCAGATGAATTGGCGCTTTTAGGTTCCAAGGCGGTCGGCGAGCCGCCGCTGATGTACGGTATCGGCTCTTTTTTTGCCATTCTCATGGCCATGCGCGAGTTCAATCCCAAAATGAAGCTGCAGTTCTGGGCGCCGCTGACTCATCAAAAATGCCTGCTGTCGCTTTATGAAAATTATGGAGATTTGCTAAAATAACCTGATTGGACATCATCGGCCCTGGCGACGAGGTCGGCGCTCACGCCCCGAACGAGAAGATCCCCCTATTCCCCCTGGCGGCGGCCCAGGTAATCCATGATGATGTCGGCCATCAGCTCGACGCCGAGGGCGATGCCGGCCTCGTCGGCCATGAAGGTGGGCGAGTGCACCGCGGTCTTTTCCAGGTTCGCCGGCACGACGCCCAGGTTGAGCATCACCGAAGGCGCGACCTGCGTGAAATAGGCAAAGTCCTCGCCGCCCATCTCGGGCAGCTGCTCGACCAGCGCTTCGGGCCCGCCCAGGACGCGCGCCGCCGTAGGCAGGATTTCCGCGAGCAGCTTGGGGTCGTTGTAGCGCGATGGGATGCCGAACTGGTAGTCCAGGTCGTAGGCGGCGCCGGCCTCGGCGCAGGCGCCGGCGACCAGGCGGCCGACCTTTTCCTTGAGCAGCTGGCGCTGGTCCTCGCCGTAGTTGCGCACCGTGGCCGCCAGCTCGGCGGTCTGGGGAATGACGTTCTCGGCCGTGCCGGCATGGAATTTGCCCACGGTGATCACGGCATTGCGGCTGACGTCGATCTCGCGGGCCAGCATGATCTGGAGGTCGAGGACGATGCTCGCTCCGACCACGATGGGGTCGACGCACAGCCAGGGGTTGGCGCCGTGGCAACCCTCGGACCTGATGACCAGCGTGAAGCCGTCGACATTGGCCGAGGAAAAGCCCGAGGTGTAGCCGACCTTGCCGACCTTGAGGCTGTCGTCCACGTGAAAGGCGAAGCAGGCCTCGGGCTTGAGGTCCTTGAACACGCCATCCTCGATCATGCGCCGGGCGCCGTCGCCGTACTCCTCGGCGGGCTGGGCGACGAAGAGGACTGTGCCGGCCAGTTCATCCTTCAGGGCGGCGAGGACCCTGGCCACGCCCAGCAGCACCGTGGTGTGGATATCGTGGCCGCAGGCATGCATCAGCCCGCACTCGCGGCCGTCCAGGACCGCGCGCGCTTTGGAAGCGAAGCTCAAGCCCGTCTCCTCGCTGATGGGCAATCCGTCCATGTCGCCGCGCATGGCCACGACCGGGCCGGGCTTGCCGCCCTTGAGGATCCCCAGCACGCCGGTGACGGCGAAGCCGGTTTTAACCTCGAAGCCCAGCTTGCGCAGGTAGGCGGCGACCAGGGCCGAGGTGCGCTTCTCCTGCAGCCCCAGCTCGGGATGGGCGTGCAGGTCGCGGCGCATGGCGATGAGCTCGGGTTCGATCTGTTTGGCCAGGGCCCGTATTTTTTCATCGGCGGCGGCACCCGGCAGCCGCACGGCGGCGGCCAGGGCCAGTACGATCAGCAATCCGGCGGCAAGATGTTTTTTCATCGCGACCTCCTGCAATGGCCGGGCGGTCGCCCTGCCATTGGAGAAATTGTAGGGAGAAAAAGCGTGAATTACAATACGTCCGCTCCGTTAAGGAAAAGAAATAGCCCGGTGGGGGCGTTTTTACAAAGACATCCTCCATTATGTTTCCTAGAGGCATCGAGTCCCGAGTTCCTCCGATCCCGATAAATAGTTTGCATTTTTATTTTATTTTTCATAGAATCTTTTTTCAAGGGCAGCAGAGAGACTGCCCACCATCCCAGGATTGAAAGGAGGTCCCATGGCCCATTCTTTGAAATTGAAGTCCATGGACCGGCGTTCCTTTTTAAGAAGGGGCGTCCAGTCCGGTGCCGCTTTCGTGACGCTTCCTTTGTGGAGCAGGCTGCTTTTTCCCGATGGAGAGGTGCCGTCCGGCCTCCAGGTGCCGGAGCCGTTCGCCCTTTCGGCGGAGGACCTGCGCAAACTCCTCCAGGTCGCCCTCGCGCGGGGAGGCGAGTTCGCCGAGGTCTACCTGGAATACACGGTGGAAAACTCGCTGGGTTTGGACGAGGACAAGATATCCAATGCCACGCGCGGCGTGGAGATGGGGGCAGGATTCCGCGTCATCCAGGGCGAGAAGACCGGCTTCGCTTTCTCCGATGACTTGAGCTATCCGCGGCTGGAGGAGGCGGCCGAGACCGCCGCCCTGATCGCCAACAGCGGTCGCGGCGCTGTGGTGCAGGCCCTAAAGGTCATCCGGCCGCCTTCCTATTACCAGGTGCGCGTCTCCCCCGAGCGCGTCGCGGCCAAGGGCAAGGTAGAGCTGCTGATCAGAGCCAACGGCGTGGCCCGCGCCCTTGACAAGAGAATCACCCAGGTCGGTGTAAACTTTTATGACGTGAACAAGAGGATCCGCATCGCCAATTCCGAGGGCCTGCTCGGCGAGGACACCCAGACCCTTTCTTCCTTCGGGATCGGCGTGTCCGCCCGGGACGGCGAGCAGCGCAGCCGGGGTTACCAATCAACGGCGGGCAGCTACGGCTTCGAACATTTTCCGGTCACGCTTGCTGAGGCGCATGCCCGTCAGGCTGCCGAGATGGCCATCCGTCTCTTGCCCGCCGAAGACGCTCCCGCGGGCGAATTCCCTGTGGTCATCGCCGCCGGCTATGGCGGCATCTTCTTCCACGAGGCCATCGGCCACAGCCTGGAGGGCGACGGCATCCGCAAGAAAACCTCCTGCTTCTGGGACAAGCTGGGCCAGCCCATCGCTGCCCCGGTCGTCAGCCTGGTTGACGACGGCTCCTACCCCGGCGGCTGGGGGGCGGTGAACGTGGATGACGAGGGCTGCGTCGGCCAGAAGACCCTGCTCATCGACAAGGGGGTCTGTTCCTGCTTCCTGCAGGACAAGCTGAATGCTGGCCTGATGAAGGTCAAGCAGACAGGGAACGGACGGCGGGAATCGTACCAGAATTATCCCATCCCGCGCATGACCAACACCTATCTTCTCCCCGGCGCCTCCCGGCCGGAGGAGATCGTTACCAGCGTTGACAAGGGCGTCTTCATCGCCAAGATCGGCGGCGGCAACGTGCAGCCGACCACCGGCCGCTTCGTCTTTTCCGTGCCTGAAGGATACCTGATCGAAGGCGGGAAGGTCACGCGGCCGCTCAAGGGCATCATGCTCATGGGCAGCGGCCAGGATGTTCTCAAGAACATCTCCATGGTGGGCAACGACCTGCTGGTGATCGGCGGCGGCACCTGCGGCAAGGACGGCCAGTCCAAGCCGGTGGGATTCGGCAATCCCACGCTGAAGGTGGACCGCATCACCATCGGCGGGAAAAAAGCGTAGGGAGGATGCAGATGGATTTCAAAAAACTCGGAGAAATGATCATAAAGAAGGCCAGGAAATGGGGTGCTCACGAAGCGGAGGCATTCCTGGAACGGACAAAGAACTTCGACGTATCGGTGCGCAAGGGGGAGATCGAGACGCTCCAGAAATCGGTCTCCCAGGGATTGGGTCTGCGGATTTTCGTGAACAGGCAGCTCGGCTTCTCCTATACCTCAGACCTGTCGGAGAAGTCACTGGACGACACGGTGCGCAAGACGATCGAACTGGCGAGGGTCTGCGAGCCCAAGCCCTGGCAGGGACTGCTTGATCTCGCGCCCGGGTTTCTTCCCGATCTCGACCTTTTCGATCCGGCGCTGGCCGCCGTAAACGACGAGAAGAAGATCGCCATCGCCCGCGAATGCGAAAAGACCGCCCTAGGCCTGGACCCGCGCCTGAGCAACAGCGAGGGGGGGTATTTCGGCGACAGCGAGCGGGAAGTCTGTCTTATCTCGTCGAAAGGGCTCGCCCACGCTTACAAGCAGACGCGTTGCTCATTCGGCGTGTATGTCATCGCCGGCGAGGGTGACAACATGCAGAGCGGCGGCTGGTCGAGCTCCAAGCGTTTCTTCGCGGAGCTGGAACCGATCGAGCTCGTCGCCAAAATGGCGGTGCAGCGGGCCGTCGAAATGCTCGGCGCGAAGCCGGTCGGCACTCAGGTGGTGCCGGTAGTTTTCGATCGCTATTATGCCGCGCCTTCTTTCTGGATGGGCATCCTCTCCGCCATGAACGGGGACGCGGTCTTTCGCAAGACCACGTTCATGACCGGGCAGCTGGGCCAGGTCATCGCCTCCGCCCTCGTCACCCTGGCCGATGACCCCACCATCCTGCGCTTCATCTCCTCTGCTCCATGCGACGGCGAGGGGCGCGTCACCCAGAAGAATATCATCGTCGACAAGGGCGTGTTGAAGATGTTCCTCTACGACTCGCAGACCGCCCGCAAGGCCGGCGTCGTTGTCCCCACCATGGCCAATCGCGGCGGCTATCGCAGCTTGCCCTATGCCGGCATCCTCAATGTGGTCGTCGAGAACGGCGAAACAACCCCGGCCGCCCTGATCCAGGATATCAAGGAGGGACTCTATTTCAAGGGCATGCGCAGCTCGGGCACCGATGCCACCACCGGCAGCTTTTCCGCAGGCGCCAGCGGCTTCTGGATCAAGGACGGCGCCCTCGCTTTTCCAGTGGACGGGGTGACCCTCGGCGGATCGACCCTAGAGATCCTGAAGAACATCGACCGGATGGGCAACGACCGCGATATGCGCGGGCGGCTCAACAGCCCCTCTTTCCGCGTCTCCGCCATCACCGTGGGAGGAAAAAAGGCCTGATCGATCCCCGCGCGAGGGAAAGAGAGGGCGGAAGTCAGATTTTTTTTGGGCAAGCCCTCGATTTTGTGACTTCAGGACTGGCTGGACCAATTTGTGATTGACTGTTCTTCCCCGGCATCGAGATCCTTATGATTTTTTTTTGAATTCGATCAGCTCGATGGGCGCGCCGTCGTGCAGGACCATGGCGGCGCGAACGCCGGCCGAGGGGGCGCCGGACGGGCAGAGAATCTCCAAGCCGCATTCCGTCAGCTCCTTGTCCAAATCGTCGACTTCGAAGGCGATATGCGGGATCGTCCTGACCCGGGCATCGACCGGGCAATCGTCGTCGAAGCGCATCCACTCGATGCCGAAGGGGCTGGTTTTAAAACCCGAGACGTGGATTTTCAAATGGGGCAGGTGGACCTCGCCCGGTTTGGCTTCCTTGGTCGGGATGCCCAGGTGGTGGTAGCGCCAGCCCAGCTTCGCGGTCACGTGCGGCGGCTCGTGGTCTTTTCGTTTAATGTTTTTCATTGCGCTTTTCTCCAGCCTGTCGTCGCTCTATTTTAGGGACAGAAAGGGGGGAAGTCAATTCATGGGCTATAGCGAGGCCTCAAGTACGCGGCAGGCAGCATAGTGGTTTCAATGCCGATTTTCCCCCGGCCGGCGCATTGAATCCTGTTGACATTTTGCCAATCCTGTCATAAAATATCGCTTTGGGGAAGATCGTTTTTCCTTAACAAATAAATTTAATTGATCAAGGGCGGAGGCAGCATATGTTTTTTAATTGGAAAAAAAATGAGGCCGTTCTAAAAAAGACGGTAAAAAGATGTAAGGAACGAGGCGTCGTCATACCGACCTTCGCGGAGCAGAAAAATCCCGCCGGCATTCCCGATAAAATCAAAAACAAACTCAAGGACGTCGGACTCTGGGATGTGGAGCCCGTGAATCTGTTCCGCATTACCTGGAAGAATAACCCCAGGGAGAATGGCGGCAATGGATTGTTCGGCGATGTGAATTACGTTGAAATTCCTCAAGAGCTGACCGGCGTGAAAGCCAGAATAATCGGTTTGACGGGCAAGTGGTTTCCTACGGGCGCCCATAAGGTCGGAGCCGCCTTCGGCTGCCTGGTGCCCAGGCTGGTTACCGGGCAGTTCGATCCCGCCACGCAAAAAGCCGTCTGGCCTTCAACTGGAAATTACTGCCGCGGCGGTGCCTTCGACTGTTCCCTGCTGGCTTGCGACGCCATTGCCATTTTGCCGCAGGATATGAGCAAGGAAAGATTTGCTTGGCTCAAGAAAATCAATACCAGCGAGATCATCGCCACGCCCGGCTGCGAATCGAATGTCAAGGAAATTTATGACAAATGCTGGGAATTGAGAAAAGAGCGGGGCGATAAGATCGTTATTTTCAACCAGTTTGATGAATTCGGCAATGCGCTCTGGCACTATGAAATCACCGGTTCGGCCATCGAAGAAGTTTTTAACAAGGTCAAGAACGAAAGATCCAGGCTGGCCGCATATGTTTCGGCGACCGGCTCGGCCGGGACGATCGGTGCCGGGGAATATTTGAAGAAGATTTGTCCAACGATAAAAATCGGGGCCACGGAAGCGCTGCAATGTCCCACCCTCTATTTGAACGGTTTCGGGGGGCACCGGATCGAGGGCATCGGGGACAAGCACGTGCCCTGGATCCATAATGTCCGGAATACGGACAATGTCATCGCCATCGATGATGAAAACACCATGCGGGTTTTGCGACTATTCAATGAACCCGCGGGCAAAAAAATACTGGCCAAGGAAGGCCTTGACGAAGCATTCATTGAAAAACTTCCGCTGCTGGGAATTTCGAGCATCTGCAATCTCGTCGGTTCGATCAAAATGGCGAAATATTACGACTTGGATGAAAATGACGTGATATTCACCATCTTCACCGATTCAGCCGCGATGTATGAATCACGCCTGCGGGAACTCGAAGCGGAAAGAGGCAAGTACGGAGACAATCATGCCATGATGGATCTGGACCGCTATCTGCGCGGGGTCGGCATCGACTGGATAAAGGAGCTGAATTATTATGAGCGCAAAGCCCTGCATAACCTCAAATATTTCACCTGGGTGGAGCAGCAGGGCAGGGCGGTCGAAGATTTGGAAGCCCTGTGGCGTCCGGATACCTGGAAAGAAATCTTTGAAGGGACGGCGGACAAATTCGACAAGTTAATCAAGGAATTCAATAAAGAGGTCGAAGCATAAAAATGGCTAAATTCAATGTCGATGTCAAGACAAAAATCGACGATTTATACCGCTTGAATTTCGACGGCTTCAGAAAAGATTTTCTGCTTTCGTGGGATAAAAGCATGGATGATATTCAAGCGGTCATCACTCTGGCCGAAATTTTGCGCGAGTTTCATAGGGATAACGTCGCGCTGCGGATTTTTCGCACCGGGCTGGCCGTGTCTTTTTTCCGCGATAAATCGACCAGGACCAGGTTGGCCTATGCTTCCGCCTGCGACCTGCTGGGATTGACGATTCAGGAAATGGACGAGGAAAAATCCCAGATAGCCCACGGCGAGACCATCAGGGAAACAGCGAATATGATTTCCTTTCTGAGCGAAGTGATCGGCATCAGGGATGACATGTTCCTGGGCCGAGGGCACAATTTCATGAAAGAAATTGCCCGCGCCTTGGACGACGGTTTTGCCGAAGGAGTTCTAGGCCGCCGGCCCGCCGTGATCAATTTGCAGTGCGATCTGGATCATCCCACCCAGACGCTCTCGGATTTGGTGCATTTGAAAAACTATTTTGGCAGCCTGAACGAATTAAAACACAAAAAACTGGTCATGAGCTGGGCCTATTCGCCGAGCTACGGCAAACCGCTGTCGGTGCCCCAGGGCATCATTTCCCTGTTAAGCCGGTTCGGCATGGATATCGTCCTGGCTTATCCGGAAAAATATGACCTGGTGCCGGAAATAGTCGAAACGAGCAAAAAGTTCGCCAAGGAATCGGGAGGTTCGTTCACGATCAGCCATGATATGAAGGAGGCCTTCAAGAACGCCGATGCCGTCTATCCCAAGAGCTGGGCTCCTTACTGGGTCATG
>JAPKZL010000070.1 GCA_026393795.1 Candidatus Aminicenantes bacterium
GCGCAACTGGCAGACCATGCCGTAATGACCGCGGTGGCGGGCCACCATCCGGCGGTAGCTGAGCTTGAGCAACGCACGCAAATCGCTCATCGGAAACGGAGTAGCCAGTGGACTCACCTTGAAGCCGCCCTGGCCATCCGCGACCAGCCATTGGGGTTGGGCAGTCATATCATAGACGGTACCGGCGAAAACCGAACGCTGGAAAGCGATCACATCATGGACTGAAATCTTTGTTTCCGGTTTGGCGGAGAAAGGATAGAGAGAGAGGGGCTCGACGAATTGATAGTAGGGAATGATGGTTTCGAAGGGATTTTTGTCCAATTTTCTTTTAGGCCATTCAGCCAAATGAGGCATGAAGGTGCTGTAAAACAACCAGAAACGACTGGTAGCGAATTCTTCCGGCAGCGGAGCGTAAGCATCCTGCCAGATAAAAGGTTTTCCTGAAGCGGGTTTGTACCAACCGCGGTCCAGCGCTTCCTGCAAGTAGTTTGCCGAAACCATAAAATTATCTTTATCATTCGGGTTGATTTCCTTGATGATGCTCCAGTTGGGGATCATCAAAGCCTGGTCATCGCCGATACGCTGCGCCGCCCAGATAGCGCCGGGTTTACCGCTTTCTTTTGTCCACCCAGGGCCGACGCCGAAAATTTCCAGCACCCAGGCTTCTTCAGGATCGCCGATCACCAAGTCCTCGGCGCCGTCACCGCTCGAGGGCAGAAAACCGTAGGTCTCCATGAAAGAACCGATGAGCTTGACCGCCGCGCGCGCTTTTTTGCAGCGCTGCAAGGCAAAGATCATGGCCTGTTCCACGGTCATGATTTGCTTTCCGGTTTCGCGGGTGACCACCAGTTCCCGGCGTTGGCTGGTCGTGCTCTCGGCAATGGCAAGCTGATACTCGTTGATATGCGAGTAGGCCGAGTGGATATAGGCATAGGTTTCACTCACCTGCGGGATGGTGCCGAGCACTTCACCGTCGTCACGCAACGGTCGGCCGAGGTCAGTGATGCCCCAATAAATTGGGGCCGTTTCGCCCGCTTTGTGCCTGGCGGCCGGCACGATATAGACGCGCGAGTTAGGCCCGCCATCCGTATGCGACAGGATCACCGAACCGTCAGCCGAGACTTTTTTCCCCACGGCAATCACGGTGCATCCGTCATCTTCGGTGGCGCCGGCAGCGGTTGGAACCACAAAAACGGCCAACAGAATAACCAGGATGAAAAAAGTAGGTTTTCTCATGGACCTATTCTAATTTATGGGTGACCCACTGTCAAAAGGGACTGCTTGTGGCGCGCTGCACCTTTCGCTCTATATCGTGTAGCCCAGGCTCAGTTCCAACGCCCAGACCGGAGAGCGCAGGTAGGAACGGTGGCGCGGCCCGAAACGGTCGTCAAACAGGTCGGTGACATCTATGCCCCGCCCAGGCCCCTTGGCGTACAGGTAGCCGATAAAGCGGTAGATGAGGCTGCCGCTGAAGAACATCCGCGAAGAAACCGGCAGCAGCAGGCCCGCCCCGGCATTGGCCCCCACCCCCAGGTAGGTGGCGTTGACGACATTCCCATTCTTGTCCGCGGCGTTGTTGTCCACTGTCAGCCAGGGGAAACTGAGGCCGAAATGGAGAAAGACCTTCGCCACGGAGCTTTTCAGCAGGAAGGTGCGCGAGTTGATCTGGACCAGTCGCGAGATGGCCGTGCCGTTCCGACCCTGGAAGGTCACATCGTGGCCTGAGACCAGGTAGGAGATCGACCACAAACCGGAGTGGAAACGGCGGCCGAAGCCGACGCCGAAACCGAGGCTGTCCTTGACGCGCGGGATGTAGAAGACCTGCTCGGCGTTGCCCAGGACCATGCTGCCGTCAAGGTCGCGATGGCTGAAGGACAGGTACTGGGCGGTCACCTCGAAAAACAACGACCCGCCCTCGACCGCGGGCACCTTTTCAACCTCCGCTTCCTGGGACCATCCAGGCAGCGCCAGCAGCAGCAAAAGCGGCAGAGCGGCTATTTTTCGCAAGCCTTACTTGCCCGCCTCGCCGCCAACCGGCGGCGCTGCGGCGGCGCCTTCCGGCAGCACGGCCTTTTCCCTGGCGATGTCGACGACGGCCTCGATGATCTCGGCCAGGGTAAAGACTTCAAAACTATGGTTGATTGTATAGACCAAGCCGGTGTCAGAATTTTCCCAGACGTGGCAGAAGCCCTTGCCGCGGGCCATGATGGCGGCGATCTTTTCCAGGCCGACGGAGGCCGGGAAAATGGTCTTGTTTTCGCGCAGGATCTGGGCGAGCAAACGCGGCAGCATGGGGCTGGCATAGCCGAAACCGTTGCCGCGCTTGGGCATCTTGGTGGCCATGGTCTTGTATTCGGCGCTGTCGCTTAAGCGCGGGCTGTCGGGATTGAAAACGCCCTGAACCACCGAAGCCAGCGTGGCCGCGATCAGCCAGTCGCCCTTCTGGGCGATGATCGGCTCCAACGGGAAAGGCATGGGCATCCTTGGAAAGCTGATCTTCTTGATTCCGTTTTCATCGCGGATCTGGGCCTTGCCCGTTCCGGCCAGCTTGCCCTTGAGCAGGTCGAACAGGTAGGAATCATTGACCTTGATAAGCAGGGCGATTCCCGGTTCGGGGATCGAAATGGAAGAGCCGCCTATGGGCACAGCCACGCGTTTTTCCGGGTCGAGGGTCAGCAGGAAGCCCAGGCGTCCGCCGTAGGATTTGAGCAGGCGGTTGCCGTCGATGCCGGCGCTGGCCAGTCCCATTTTCATCATCTCCAGCCCCTGCCCCATGCCCTGGCCGGGCATGTTTTGCCCCTGCTTGCCGATCCATTCGCCCAGTTTTTCGATATTGTAATCGGAGACGAAAGCCAAAGCCGTGTTATCGCCGAGCATCTCCAGCTCATCCAGATAGCGGGGAGCGGGGCCGGATATATTCCAGATCAGCCCCTGGTTGCGCCCGGGGCGATGGAAGATGACGACGCGGTTGCGGTGCAAGCCCGGTTGCAGGGTGATCGAGCTGAACCCCACGCCGGCGATCTCCTCGAGCCCGTAGCCTTTCAAGAGCATGTTGAACACGTTGAAAGCTTGGGCCGTTTTATCCTCGGGGCCGGCGGCAGCGGGGACCAGTTTTTTTTGCAGGTTGGTCAACAGACCCGTAAAAGCCGCCGTGATCTTTTCGGTATGCAGGTAGGCGAACGCTTCGCCGCCCTGGTCCAGCTTGGCCGTCACTTGCCAGTAGGTGTTGTCTTCGGCCGAACGGTTCCATTGCGGGATGACGACCTTGATCACGGCCCACATGGCCGCGGCGCCGATCAGCAAGGCACAAAGGGCTAGAATCAGTGTTTTTTTCATGTTCCACCTCACCCGATCATTATAAGCAGATAAAATAAAAATGCAAGGTTGTCAGTTTCATATATTCACGGGCTGTTGCCCAAATCCGATAAATCATAGAAAGAGTTTAAATATTTTTTAGTGATGTTTTATTGAAAACAAGTCTATAAAATGGGACAATTTTATCATGGAAAATAGCTTGGAGAGCAAGTCATGATCGGGTTTGAGA
>JAPKZL010000071.1 GCA_026393795.1 Candidatus Aminicenantes bacterium
GCCGCCAAGAAGGTGAGCGATCGCTGAAACTTTCTCGGTCGCGGACAGCAGCGCTTCGGTGCGGCGCGTGTTTTTTTTGATGGCCCCCTGGGTGGTGAAGGTCCCCTGGTGGTACTCCAGGTAGAGCTCGTCCTTCCATAAGGGGAGGTCAAGTTTTTCTTTTCGCTGCCGCTGCAGGAAGGGTCCGGCCGTGGTGTGGCTGAAGCGTGGTGTTAGCGCCAACGCACCGTAACCGCGCACGCGGTCGAGGATCTCGCGGTTGGGACCGCCGCCGTGATCACCGAGACCGTAAAGCAGGAGACTCTCCTTGCTGCCGGTTGTAGCTTCGTATTTCGAAATGCCGTTGGCCACTTCCTTCAGCTGCAGCTCGCTGGCGTAGCTCAGCGGCGGCATGTAGGTCAGGATGGTGCTGCCGTCGACCCCCTGCCAGTTGAAGAGGAAGTGGGGGAAGACGGTGGTATCGTTCCACCAAAGCTTCTGGGTGATGAAGCTGTCGATGCCGCTTTGCTTGTAAAGCTGCGGCATGTTCCAGTTGTAGCCGAAGGAGTCGGGGTTCCAGCCGATGCGCACGTCGACGCCGAACTTCTCGCGTAAGTACTTCTTGCCGTAGAGGAGCTGGCGCGCCCAGCTCTCGCCGGCGATCAGGTTGCAGTCGGGCTCGACCCACATGCCGCCCACGATCTCCCAGCGGCCGGCGCGCACTTTTTCCCGGATCTGTTGGAAAAGTTCGGGATATTTTTTCTCGATCCAGTCATAGGTGACGGCTTGGCTCTGGGCATACGTCAGTTCGGGGTATTCGCCCATATTCTGGATGACCGTGGCATAGGTGTTCTTGCTCAAAGCCATGGTTTCGGCCATGCGCCACAGCCAGGCGATGTCGATATGGGCGTTGCCTACCAGTGAAATGCGGAATTCGCCTAGGTAGGATTTGATTGTCTTGGCCAGGCGCAGCGAGTGTTGCAAGGATGCCTGCACCTTGGGCCAATTGCCCGCGGTCAGCGCCTGCCAATCCAGGGCCGCGACAGCCTGGTCAAAGGACAGGTTGAGCCGATTCAGTCTCTCTCTGGCCACAACCCGCTTGTCCGGAATATCATAGGGCTTGCCGGTAAAGGTGTAGCGCTTCAGTTCGGGGTTGAGCAGGGTGTCGGCCAGTTGGAACGCTTGCAGCCATTTTTGCAGAATTCCCAGGCTTTTCTCTGCCGCCGGGAAGTACAGTTCAGCCGATTGCAGGGAGAACTCGCTGCCCTCATCTTCAGGCACTCCCCGGCGCCGCTCGGGCCAGTAGGCTGTTCGCGGTGGAATGAAGCCGTGATTTTCCACGGTGATCGCCAGACAATGCGCCCTGCCGTCAACCTGCGTGCTTAAGGCAATCTCATTGCTTGATTCGACGGATGTGCCGCTCTCGCCATGGATGGTCGCCTGCTCCAGTTGCAGATCATCCATAAAGAACGTTGCCAGCGCCAGCCCCCTGGCGCTCATTTTGACCTTCAGTCCGAGTGGCGTGCCCGCCACTTTTTTGGCGGCGAAAACCGCTGGTGCCTGGAAACTGGTGCGCAGGTGAAAAACCGGGGCCGCGATGGCTTGCCCGGGGTTATAAGGTTCCCAGTGGCTGCCGTCCAGAGACTGTTCCCAGTTCAGCAGCTTGGTGTCGAGATTTTTTTCCAGCTCCGTCAGTTTGTCCCGGGAAGTTTCGCCGGCGAAGGCCGGGAAAATACCGGCGATAAAAATCACAAAAATGATGATCGTTTTTTTCCAAGCGCGGCATTTTTTTTTCATTGTTTTACTTCTTCGTTTTCCTCCAAACAAAGAAGAATTGTTTATAATTGTTTGATTATCTGATAATA
>JAPKZL010000072.1 GCA_026393795.1 Candidatus Aminicenantes bacterium
GGACGTGCGCCAATACTGGTTTCTGGAACATACGCCCGAACTGAGCTTGAAGCGCCGCGAAGATTATGTGGACGCCTTTCGCGAGGTATTTGACGAAGCGGTGCGGGCCCGGCTTAGGACTTTCACCGCAAAGAACGTGGCGGGGGCCGGCGGGGTTGCCGTCACACTCAGCGGCGGACTTGACTCCGGAGCCGTCACCGCGACCGCCGCCCGTCTTCTACGCACAGATGGCCAGCGCCTTGCCGCCTTTACGTCTGTGCCGTTGCCGGATACTGGTAACTATGTGGGCTCACACTTAGGCGATGAACTTCCTTTTGCGCAAGCGACCGCCCAGTTTGCCGGTAACGTGGATTTGCACACCATTACCGCCGCATCCATCACGCCCATCCAAGCCATCCGACGCATGTTGGAGATTCTCCATGAGCCGGCTCACGCCGCCGGAAATTTTTTCTGGATTTTCGAACTGGAAGAGACCGTGCAAGCGCTGGGTTTCCGCACCCTGCTTACCGGGCAGGTGGGCAACGCCGGCATCTCCTGGACCGGGGATGTATTTTCGCAGTCCCTTGCTTTTCAACTGCGCTATCTCGGCTGGCTCACGTGGGCGAAAGTAATGGCCAAACGCCATGCTCCCATTGTTTTGTTGAATTCCTACCGCCGCGCACGCAGATCAAGGGGCGGGTGGTGCAAGTTGTCCGCGATCCAACCCGATTTCGCGCTACGCTTGAATGTGCTGGAGCGCCGTTGGAACGACGCGGACGAACAAACTCCGCGCGCGCCTCACGCGCAGCGCATTCAATTTCTTCAGCCGGGGCGTTCGTTCGTTGGCGCATTGCACGCGCAGATGGGTGCGGCCCAGGGTCTGGAAATACGCGACCCCACCGCCGACGCGCGCGTGTTGGCCTTTACGTTCTCGGTTCCGGATCCGGTTTTCATGGACCCGGAAACCGGGCTGGACCGCTGGCTGATTCGCGCCGCGATGAAAGATCGCCTGCCCGACGCGGTACGCCTCAATCGCAAGCACGGACTTCAAGCCGGTGACCTGGTGCCGCGTTTGCGCGCCAGCGCGAGTGAAGTCGAAATGGCACTCACCGAGCTGGCGCGGGGCTCCGCTGTTGAATATGTTGATGTGCCCTATATGCGCAGAGTGTGGCAGATGATCCAAAAGCAAGACACACCTGATGCTTTCCATAAATCGGTAACCATCTTGACGCGTGGCATTATGGCGGGGTTGTTTGTGAATCAATTGGCAACGGGCAAGCCAACAGCCGCCAAACAGCTTAAATGAATGAAAGGAGGCACTTGACAAACACACTTACAGGATGTAAAAACAGTATTGCAAGCCAGAAGGAGAATAATAAATGGACAGAAAAGTGCAAGTTCAATCCACCGCTGTAACTGCTGACCTGCCGGAAACTGACGCGGAGTCCAACGCACAGAGCGCTCCCAAACCCACTTGGCACACCCCCGTTATCACCCGCATCGACATCAAACAGACTATGTATACCACAGGGTCTAACTCAGATTTTTTTGGTGGATCCCAACCTGGCTAGCAGAGAAAAAGGCGAATCACTATCGCATGTATGGCGACGAAATTTCAACTGGCTTTTAAGCCAACGTGGCTCAGGTTGCCTGAGCACTTGAAGGCACAAGGTCGATCGATAACAACCAAAAATAGGATAGCACATAGACAACTATTTGAAAGTTCAACCCATCGACGTGATCGCCAACGTATTGGAAGCTGTTGCGGCGCGCGCCGCACAGAGCGTTCCCAAGCCCGCGTAACCGCTGGAGCATAGAGGAATTGGCGGAGAAAATAAACCTTTATCGCTATCCAAACCTTGTGAATCACTGACCATGCTCTACACCTACATCGTTTACGATCTTATCGTGCGCTTGCCCTTTCCCTGCCCTCCCCTCACCCATGCGCCAGAGGGCGCAACAGCGGATGTGAATGTCGTCGACGGTACGGTGCCCCGTACGCTGGCTGCGCCGCTCGCCGAAGGACCCATGTGGCAGGCTGAGCCAGGACGTTTTTTATTTCGCGGCGGCAAGCACGCCGGGGATTTCCTCGCTGAAGGCGGCAACTGCGTCACGCTGGAACGCCATCCTGAAGCCGAGGAAGAGCTGCTCTGTTTCTATTTTTTTGACATCGTGCTGGCCGCAATTTTACGCCAGCGCGGCTTGCTCGTCTTGCATGCAAACGCCGCCGTCACGCCCAATGGCGCGGTTGCGATCTCCGGTGAATCAGGCGCGGGCAAATCCACGACGCTCGCTGCACTGCTTCAACACAATTGCGCCATGCTTTCCGATGACATCACCACGCTGCGCTTGGAAAACGATGGGCATGTCCAGGTTTTGCCGGGCATGCCGTTGATTCATCTGAGCGAAGATGCCGCCGCTGGATTGGGGCATGACATTGCCGGCTTGCCGCGTCATCGGTGGCGGCGCCTGAAAGCAGCGATTCCGACTCAAACCGTGATGGCCATGCAGCCCGCACGATTGCACGCGCTTTATCTGCTCCAGAAAAACACGGACAACGATCTGCGTGTTCAGGCGTTGACAGGTGCTGCGAAATTCGCTGCCGTGCAAACGTGCGTGTATGGCCCTTTACTTCCCCAGGAACATCCCGGTCAATTTCCGCTTTTTTCTGCCATCGCCGAGCAAGTCACCGTTTCCTGCATCAAACGACCTGACGCGCGCTGGACGGTGCGGGATGTCATAAACGTGATCCTGAATGGCTAAACTATTCAGGCTCGCCCCTTTCCCAAGAAGAAAAATCTTCTAAACAGAGGTGTAAGCCATGCCCATTGAATTGACCTCACTGATCATACGAACGGAGAACTTGGTCAGCAGCACGATCGATACGGATCTCGTGATACTCAACCTGCCATGCGACCATTATATCGCATTCGATGCGATTGGCCGGCGCATTTGGGAATTGATCGAATCGCCGCGCCGCGTGGAGGAATTGTGCCAGCAATTGCACGGGGAATTTAACGGCGCTGCAGAACAGATCACCACGGATGTCGTGTATTTCCTTAATGAGTTGGAAAATGAAAAAATGCTTAGAATCGTGGATGCACAATCTGAGTAAACTGCGTGCTTTAAATTCGCAAGAACGCGCCATGCTGATCGGCGCGTTCATCTGGTTGGGAATGATGCGCTTGGCCCTTTGGCGATTGCCATTTCATCGCATCGTTTCTCGATTGGGATTGACACAAGGCAAGACCTTTGCGCTTCCGCAAAAGATGGATGTTTTAGAGGCCGGGCGCATTGGTTGGGCATTAAAAACAATGGCGCCGCGGACACCATGGAAGAGCACGTGCCTCATTCAAGCCTTGGCAGGAATGGTCATGCTGCGCCGGCGTAAAATTGCCGGAGTTCTCTATCTCGGTGTCGCTAAAAACGAATCGCCACTGGAACCTCTCGCTGCCCACGCCTGGTTGTGCAGCGGCAATCTATTTTTGACTGGCGAGAGCGGTTGCGAACAGTACAAGATGGTTTTCACCTTTGTAAATCAAAATGAGCCAAATTTGCATTAAGAAATCCGCATGTCCAGGCACAAGAAATGCGCCTGCTGCAGGAATTCAAATATCGTCTGACCTTCAGACCGGACCAGGTTCAGTGCGTCAGATATGCCGGGATAACAAGTGACGCCGTGTGTTGACAATGGATAAAACAGAATCAATTTGGTCAATTACCGAATGGCTTCTTTCAGCCCTGAGCGGTCACAAGCTGCCGACGGTTCCGCAGACGTCCGATCCTTGGTCTGAAATACTCACTTCCGCAACCCGACACGGTCTGGCGCCGATTCTGTGGGATGGACTTCATGATCACCCCGACCAAGCCAGTTTGCCTGCGGAGTTCATGAACCGTTTGCGTATTCTATACATCGCCAATGCTGGGCGCAACCTCAATCTGACCAACGAACTGGAGCTCATCGTACAGAAATTGAATGTAGCCGGCATTCAACCAACACTGCTCAAAGGGATTGTCCTGACACATTCCATCTACTCCAAGCCGGCGCAACGCACCATGGGAGATATCGACCTTTGGGTGCCGAAAGCGCAGCTTCCCCAAGCACGGCTGGCGTTGGCCGACTTGGATTACAAGACAAAGGACAAGGTCGGCCGTCCCCCAGCGCTGCAAGAAGAGTTCAACGGAGAAATACAGTTTTTTGGGAGACGACCGGGCATCGGGCTAGTGGAGTTGCATTGGAACATCTTTCCTGGTGAATGGCTGCGCCATACAACACGTATCGATGAGTCCATTATCTGGTCGCGTACGATTCCATGCCCAGGCATTAACGCCAAAAAACTGTCCCCAGAGGACATGGTCTTGCATGTCTGCGTACACGCCGCGGTCAACCATCAGATGAGCAAAAATTGCCTGCGGTCGCTGCTGGACGTTGAGATGATGCGCCGCCAACGTATTGTCAATTGGGACCTGGTCGCAGAGCGGGCGCACGCATGGCGCGTCCGCAACGCGTTATGGATGGTGCTCGTTTTTGTGCAAGAGTGGTTTGGGAGCGAACCGGAGCTGCCGCTGAAAGCACTGTCCCCTTCATTTATCGTACAGCGCATATTGCGCCGCTTTGTTTCATTAGCTTCCATGGCCGATGGCCATTTCCTAACCAATGGCCCCATGCGATTTCTTTACCTGCTGGTATTGGTAGATCACCCAACCGACGCCTTGCGGCTGGCATGGCATGCGGTCTTTCCGGAGCGCCGCTGGCTGATAGCGCGTTATCAATTGGCAAATGCCTCAACGTTGCGCATCAGCCTGCAACGGCTATGGCATCCGCTCCAATCGATTTTTAGAAAGAACCTTTAATGCCGAAGTAGGGAAGATAGCCATTCCAGAAGCTCAGGTTGCCGCGGCCCATTTAAATATTTTTTTCTTGGACCGTCTTGAACAAGGGCGGCGGCCCATTTTCGCTTTCGGCGGCCGGCGCTTTAAAACCGGACAGGGCGATGCCGGCCAAACGCACCGGGCGACGGCCGGCCTCGGTGCGTTCCAGCAGCTCGCGCGCCGCCTGAAAAACGTCCGCGACCGAAGCCAGGAAATGGTCGAAGGTGCGGCGCCGGGTGACGATCTGGAAATCGGCATACTTGATCTTCAAGGTCACGGTGCGCCCCTGCTTGCCCTCCTCGTGCAGTTCGCTGAAAACCCGCCGCGCGCACTGGCGCAGGAATTCCAGCAATGGCTCCTTTTCCAGGATATCGCGGGCAAAAGTCTCCTCGGCGCCGTACGACAGGCGCTCGCGCCAGGGAGTCACCGGCCGCTCATCGATGCCGCGGGCGATATCGTAAAGATAGAGGCCGAATTTCCCGAATTCCTTCTCCAAAAATTTCAGCGGTTTTGTTTCCATTTCGGCGACGGTGCGAATGCCCAGACGTTGCAACCGGGCGTCGGTGACCGGACCGATGCCGGGGACCTTGATCACCGGCAGGGGGCGGATGAAGTCCAGCACCCGTTCCGGCCTGACCACGCACAAGCCGTCGGGCTTGCGGGCGTCGGAGGCGATTTTGGCCACGAACATGTTGGCCGCCACGCCGGCCGAAGCGGTCAAACCGGTCGCACCAAGGATCCGCGCCTTGATCTCCCTGGCCAGGCGGGTGGCGCTGGGCTCGTTTTTCTTGTTGCGGGTCACGTCCAGATAGGCTTCGTCCAGGGACATGGTTTCGACCAGGTCGGTGTACTCGAACAGGATGTGCCGGATCTGTTCGGATACCTGCTGGTATTTCCTGAAATCGGGGGGGACGAACACGCAATGGGGGCAGCGGCGCCGGGCTTCGGCGCAGGCCATGCCCGAATGGATGCCGAACCGGCGCGCCTCGTAGTTGGCCGTGGTCGCCACCGAGCGGCTGTCGGGACGGCCGCCGACCACCAGCGGCTTGCCGCGCAGCTCGGGCCGGTCGCGCATTTCCACGGCGGCATAGAACATGTCCATGTCGATGTGGATGATTTTGCGCAACGGCGGAGCGGGAAGCATGGGACGAAACTAACACAGCGCCGCCTCCCTTGTCAATGCGCCAACGGGGTTCGAAAATCGCGTTGCCAAAAGCGTTTTTTTTCGCTACAATACGGATTCAAGCTGGAATTTCGGCCCGCAAGCGCCTACCGTTTTGGAGGGAAAAAATGCCGCTGGACCTGCTGGGAAAAATCATGGCCATATTGTGCGCCATCGTCTGGGCCGGTGCGGTCATCCTGTTCAAGCTGGCCGGGGACAAGGTCAGGCCGCTGGTGCTGAATCTCTACAAAACCGCCCTGACCGTCGGTATCCTGTTCCCGCTGCTGCCGCTGCTGGGAATCCCGCTAGTTCCGGCGGCCATCTCGACCAGGCACTGGCTGGCGGTCATGGCCAGCGGCATTCTGGGCATCGCGGTTTCCGACACCCTGTTCTTCGCCTGCCTGAACCGCTTGGGGGCCGGCATGACCGCCATCGTCGACGCCCTCTACGCCCCGTTCGTCATGACGGCGAGCTGGCTGGTTTTGCTCCAGAAACCGCGCCTGGAGCAAATCGGCGGCGCCATGCTGGTGATCGCCGCCGTGCTGGTGGTGGCCTACAGGAAAAGCGGCGCCCCGCTGCCGACGCGTCGGGTCGTGACCGGGATATTTTTCGGCGCCTCGGCCATGGCCATCATGGCGGTGAGCATCGTGCTCATGCAGCCGGTATTGAGCCGGGTGTCGGTTTTCTGGGTGACCGAGCTGCGCATGCTCTCCGCCCTGGCCGTGCTGCTGGTCATGTTCGCCTTGCAGAAAAACCGCCGCCAGCAGCTGGCGCCGCTGTGGCAGAAAGGGAGCCGCCATTACGCATTCTGGGGGGCGTTGCTCGGCAACCTGGTCTCGATGACCCTCTGGGTGGGAGCGTTCAAGTTCACGGCGGTCAACTCGGCCGCGGTGCTCAACCAGACCAACACCGTTTTCGTCGTCATCCTGGCCAGCGTTTTCCTGCATGAAACCTTCACCCGCCGCCGTTTGCTGGCAACCGCCCTGGCCGTGGCCGGGTCGCTGCTGGTTCTGCTGGGATAAATTCCAAATCACAAATCTCAAATTCCAATGTTCAAAACCAAGAAGTAGATGGGTGGAAGGGTTGAAGGGTAGATGGGTTAGGAAAGCTGCGAACGGTCCCATCAAACTCACCCCCGGACCCCCTCTCTTGCGAATAGAGGGGGCCTTTTATATACCTATTCCAGCCCCTTCTCTTCCCAAAGAGAAGGGGGTTGGGGATGAGTTGATTGGTCACCGTCATTGCGATTACCCCATTTACTCATCAACACATCAACGATTGCATATTTACTTCGTTTTGGTCATTTAGTTATTGGTGCTTATTTTGGATTTGGTGCTTGGGGTTTGGAATTTTCTTTCTTCTTTTTGCTCAAACCGTCTACCGTAAACCGTACACCGATTCTTTACTTACCCCCGTCACTCTGCTAAAATCGATTCATGAGACATGCCCCATTCGCCTGCCTGCTCCTGCTGCTACCCATGCTCCTGCAAACGGTCAGCGAAACCGAATACACCGCTGCGCGTACGAAGATGGTCAAGGAGCAGATTTTGGAAAGGGGGATCACCGACCCGCTCATCCTCAACGTCTTCCGCAGGGTCAAGCGCCACTTGTTCGTCAGCCCCGCCTTCCGCCCGGCCGAGGCCTACGGCGACTATCCCCTGCCTATCGCCGAAAACCAGACCATCTCGCAGCCGTATATCGTGGCCTTGATGACCTACGCCATCGCTCCAGCGAAGAATAAAAAAGTCCTCGAGATCGGCACCGGTTCCGGCTACCAGGCGGCGGTGCTGGCCGAACTGGTCCAAGAGGTTTTCACCATCGAGATCAACGACAAGCTGGCCGGGCAATCCGGCAAGCTGCTCCACGACCTGAATTACCGCAATATCCATTGCCGGACCGGCAACGGTTACCTGGGCTGGCCCGAAGCCGCGCCTTTCGACGGGATCATCGTCACCTGCGCTCCCGACGACATCCCGCCGGCGCTGATCGAACAGCTGGCCGTCAACGGCCGCATGGTCATCCCCATCAGCTATTCGACCAACGTCCAGGACCTGCTGCTGGTGGAAAAGCTGGCCAACGGCAAGCTGAAGAAGACCGACCTGATCCCGGTGCTGTTCGTTCCCATGATCCATCCTGGCAATGCCCGCTGATAGCCTGTCCGGCCTCAACCCCGAGCAGCAGGCGGCCGTTCTCCATTTCGATTCGCCCCTGCTCATCGTCGCCGGCGCCGGCTCCGGGAAAACCAGGGTCATCACCCACAAGATCGCCCACCTGATCCTGGAAAAAGGGCTGCCGCCCCAGCATATCCTGGCCGTGACCTTCACCAACAAGGCGGCCAATGAGATGAAAATCCGCAGCGAAGCCCTGACCGGCATCGAGGCCCGCCTGTTCAACATATCCACGTTCCACTCCCTCGGCCTGCGCATCCTGCGCGAGTCGGGGGGCGTCCTGGGCTTCGATTCCCAGTGGCAGGTGATGGACGACGACGAGCAGCAACGGCTGATCGACCGCCTGCTGAAGGAACATTTCCCCAACCTGGGGCGGGACAGCGACGACATCCGCCGAAAAATCAGCCTCGCCAAGATGAACCTCAACTACCCGAACAACGGCGAATTTCTGCGCCAGAAGGGCTTTGCGGAAGACGAGATCAGCCTCTTTGCCCACTACCACGCCGCCCAGCAGGCCAACAAGCTCTGGGACTACGAGGACCTGATTTCGTTCGCCGTCATCCTGCTGCGCGATCACGGCGCGGTCAGGGGAAAATACCAGCAGAAATTCCGCTACGTGCTGGTCGACGAATTCCAGGACACCAACCCCAACCAGTACGAACTGATCAAGCTGCTCTGCGGCGACCGGCGCAGCATCACCGTCGTCGGCGACGACGACCAGGCCATTTATTCCTGGCGCGGCGCCAGCGTCCGCTTCCTCCTCGACTACGAGCAGGATTTCCCCGGCACGCGCATCATCAAGCTGGAGCAGAACTACCGCTCCACCCCCCAGATCCTGGGCTTCGCCAACCAGCTGATCAGCCAGAACGCGCTGCGCAAGGCGAAGCGGATGTGGTCGGACAGCGACAACGGTCCGCCGGTGTTCGTCCTGCGCAGCCGCTCCAAGGAGGAGGAGGCCGAGGAGATCGCCCGGCTGATCATCCGCCTAAAGGGAAGCAATCCCGAGCTGTTCCCGCTGGCCATTCTCTATCGCATCAATTCCCAATCGCTGGCCCTGGAAACCGAGTTTCTCAAGCAGAATATCCCCTTCCGCATCCTCAAGGGACTGCGCTTCTTTGAACGCAAGGAGATCCGCGACAGCCTGGCCCTGCTGCGCCTGGCCTTGAATCCAGCCGACGACATGGCCTTCCTGCGCTTGGTCGATTTTCTGCCGCTGGGTATCGGCAGCAAGACCCTGGAGAGCCTGAAGGTGTCGGCCAAGGCAAAGTCATTGCCCCTGTTCGCGGCGCTGGAACAGTGCCTGCCGGAAAAATTCAACGCCCGGCCGCTTTTTTCCCGGCTGCGCCGGACGCAGCTCGAAAAAGACCGGCAAACGGTTTCAGCGCTCTACGCCAGCCTGCTGGACGGCTCGGGATACCGCGAGATGCTCCGCGAGAAAGATGAAGAGGAGAGGCTGTTCAACATCAAGGAGCTCGAGGAGTTCATCCAGAAATGGGAGGCGGAAAACCCGGCCGCCGCTTTCAGCGACCTGCTCGACCGCATGAGCCTCGATGCCAGGGAAACGCGCCGCCCGGAGAAAACCCAGGTCTTTCTCCTGACCATGCACAACGCCAAGGGGCTCGAATTCCCCGCCGTGGTGGTCAGTGGCATCAACTCGGCCTACATGCCTTTCTTCCTGCGCAAAGGCAGCCAGCTGCTGGTCATTTCCACCGCTTCCGACCGCCCGTCGTTTTTTCTGCAGCAGATGGCCGCCTCCACCTACCTGCCCGTCTACTCATTCCGGGAAATCATCGACGCTATCTTCCCGGTCGCGCCGGCCATTGTCGGCCAGGGCGAGGGAAAATTCATCGTTCATCCCCTTTTCGGGCGCGGGCGCATCGTCGACAAGATTTCCGCCAGCCGTTACCTGATCCATTTCGGCGACAAGGGCGAAAAGGTGATCGACACCTCGGTGGTCCAGGTCGAGTTCGTTTGAAATGATCCGCCCGGATTCATTTTCCCCCGGGCGACTGTTTTCCCCGCTTTCTTGATTTCCTGGCGCTAGGGCAGCACGTAGAAGAGGATGGCGAAATAATGGCAGGCGCCGCCGGCCAGGACGAAGAGGTGCCAGGCGGCATGGTGCATGGGGAGTTTCTTCCAGAGATAAAAAAATGCACCCACCGTGTAGCACAAGCCGCCGGCCAGCAGCCAGAGCAGCCCCGGCCGCGGCACCCGGGCCAGCAGCGGCTTGCCGGCCACGACCACCAGCCAGCCCATCAGTAGATAGATCAGCGTCTGCAGCACCCGAAAGCGGCCGATGAAAAAGACCTGGAAAACGATCCCGGCCAGAGCCAGCCCCCAGATGACGCCGAACAGGCTCCAGCCCCAGCCGCCGCGTAAGGTCACCAAGACAAACGGGGTGTAGGTCCCGGCGATGAGAAGAAAAATGGCGGCATGGTCGATGATGCGGAAAATGTGCTTGTGGCGCGGGTTGCGCAAGCTGTGGTAGAGGGTGGAACCGGCGAACATCAGCACCAACGTGGCGCCGTAAATGCAGCAGCTGACGATATGCCAGGCGTCGCCGCGCAGGCTGGCCAGGATCACCAATACGACAAGCCCAGCCAGGCTGAGCAGGGCGCCCAGGCCGTGGGTCAGGGCGTTGATGGTTTCTTCCTTGGGCATTCGACCTCTATCGCGGCACACAGGCTTTTCCCCGTGAATGGCTATCTTATATCACATGGGGAATCCGGGTTCAACCGCCCCGCCGCTATTCGGAGCTCAGCTGTTCCGCTCAGTAATGCTTTCCGTTTTTAGGAACATTGGGAACGCAGCTGTTGCCCAATGTTTTCTCGCTGATTCGCTACAACGCGTAGATATTTTTACGCTGACGATTTACAATGAACCTGATTAAGGGGGTGGAATTCATGCAGAAAAGCGTCTTCCTGTCATCAATTTGCTGCTTCATCGCCGCTGTCCTGGCGGCCAATGACCGCCCGGACATCGAAAAACTGCTGCAGCTGGGACGAGTGGACGAAGCACTCGCCCTCTGCTCGCAGCGGCAGGGATATGCGGCGGCCTGGAGTTGGCCGCTGCTCGGCAACTATTTTTTTTTGGCCGCCGATCCCGAGAGGGCGCTGGAATGTTACCAGAAGGGCGTCCCCTGCCGAAACCAGGCCCTGGCCTGGTGCATGGCGGCCGATCGCTGCCGGGAGCGGGGTGACACCGCCGGGGCCCGTGAACGCTATGGCCGGGCCGCCGAGGTTTACGAAACGCTCCTCCGGGACAACCGCTGCCTCTGGAACCGGGAGTGGAACTGGGAACGGCTGGAGGCGCGCAGGCATTGGGCCGAGTTGGGGGGACAGTCGGTGCAGCCGGAAAACAGCGAGAAGCTCGGGCAGCTCCTGGATAGGGCCGAAGCCTATTGTGAGCGGCTGCAGACGTCGCTGCTGAGCTACTTCTGCGAAGAAGAAGTGACGGAAACGACCGATTTTTCCCTGAAAATAGCCGAAGCGCTGCAACTGTTTGATACCAGGGCGGGGGCCTATATGCACGCGGAAGACCACAAAATGCGCAGAATTTTTCTCTATGACTACCAGTTGGTCAGCAAAGAAGGTGCTGTAAGCGAAAAGCGTCGACTGCTGCTGAAAAACGGCCAAGTCGCCGCTCTGGAAAACAGCAAGCTGCAGGTCGCGCACTATCGCCTGGATAAGATGATCTACGCCCCCATCGACCTCTTCGGCTCTGGCCAGCGACAGGTTTACGAGTACCGCCTCCTTGAGGAGAAGCGGGACGAATCGGGGCCGCTGATTTTAGTCGAGGCGGTACCCATCGTTTTCCCGACGGCCAATATGCCTTTCGGTCGCGCCTGGCTGCGCGAAAACGGGCGGGTGGAGCGGATCGAGCTGAACATGAAGTCGATCCTCGGCTATGAGACGATTCTTGCCGCTGCGCACAGAGCCAAGCTCGAGCCGGCCATCGCCATCGTCTCCGTCTTCGGCAAGGAATTCAAGGGCATCGGTTTTCCCACCGCCATCTGCCTGCGCGACGCCTATCTGGACGAGGCGGGCCGGGAGCTGCTGGTTTCCCAAGTCGATATCGCCTACCGCAACTACCGCTTTTTCGTCGTCGAGATGCGCGTGAAACAGTTGTCGGTGAAATAACCATCGTCCAGCCTGAATGTTTTCGGCGGCAAAAGGTGAGCCGCTATTTGTCGGATAATCCGGCGGCTCGGCTCCCGATAACGCCGGTACAGGAATTGCTTTTTTTGCCCAACCCTTTGGAGTTTCTTCCGCCCTTGACTTTGCGGCCGACCATGTCTATAACCATGCATATAACGGAAGAACATGAAAAAAAAGATCCTCCTTATCCATACCGGCGGCACCATCGGCATGACCCGCGACGATCAAAGCGGCGTTTTACGCCCCGACAAGTTTTACGCCGGCCTGCTCAAGGTCATCCCGGAAATTTCAACCATCGCCGACATTCAAGTCGAAATTCCGTTTGTCCTGGACAGCGCCGAACTGAATTTCCAGCACTGGCAGAAACTGGCGGCGATCGTCAAGGATCATCTGCCGGGAACCGACGGCGTGGTCATCACCCACGGCACCGACACGCTGGCCTACACGGCGTCGGCCTTGTCCTTCATGCTGCAGAACATCCCCATCCCGGTCATTCTGACCGGCGCCCAGAGGCCCCTGGAAGAATTGCGCAGTGACGCGCGCAACAACCTGATCAACGCCGTCGAACTGGCCACGGCCGAGATCCCCGAGGTGGCCGTTTTTTTCGATTACAAGCTGATGCGCGGCAACCGCACCAGCAAGAATCACGTGAATTTCTTCGACGCCTTCGTGTCGCGCAATTACCCGCTGCTGGCTGAAGTCGGCGTCACCATCGAGATCTACCGGGCCAACCTGCTGCGCCGTACGGGTTCGTTCCGGCTGCGCGAGCGTTTCGACGATTCGCTGGCCGTGCTCAAACTCTTTCCGGGGTGCAACAGCGATTACTTCCAGCCGGGACCGGCCATCCGCGCCGTGCTGCTCATCGCTTTCGGGGCCGGCACCATCCCCTTGCAGTCGGGAAATCTGCCGCAGCGCATCGAGCAATGGCTCGCGGCCGGCAAGGTGGTTGTCCTGGCCAGCGAGGCCCGCGGCGGCAGGATCGAGCCGCGTTTTTACGAATCGGGGCAGCGGTTGCTGGCCATGGGGGTGATCTCCGCCGGCGACATGACCTTCGAAGCGGCGGTGACCAAATTGATGTTCCTGCTCGGCCAGCACAAGCGCAGCGACGCGCTGCGCAGCGACTTCCAAAAATCCCTAGCCGGCGAGCTGACGGTATTGCAATAATCCCCGTTTTATATTATAGTCTTAAAATCCGCATGCTCGACGATTCGGAATTTGAACGAGAGGCGTAAGATGAAGAATATCGATGCCATTTGGGGAAACATCTTCAAGCGTAAAAGCGATCAGAGCCTGGACGTCCGCCAATTTTTAAAGAACATCCCCCTCTTCGCTCAGCTGCGCAAGCGCGAACTTAGAGAAATCGAACACCTGATTCACCGCCGCCAGTACAAAAAAGACGAGGTCATCTTCTGGCAGAACGAGCCGGGCGTCGGCATGTACATCGTGCAAAGCGGCGACGTGGGGATATTCGGGGAGTACAACACACCGGAGCAGCGATCATTTGCCCGGCTGACCCAGGGAGACTTTTTCGGCGAGATGGCCCTGTTGGAGGACGACAACCGCTCGGCCACCGCCGTCGCCCTTGCCGAATCCCAACTGATCGGCATCTTCCACCCCGACCTGTTCGACCTGTTCGAGCGCAAACCGGAACTGGGCATCAAGGTGCTGTCCAAGCTGGCCAACATGCTGGCCCAGCGCCTGCGCAAGACCAATCTCGAACTGCAGCAGCTGACCGGCGGTCGCCGGCCGCAGAAAAAAGACAAGCAGGTCTCCCGATGAACCCGCTTCCGGAAAACAAGAGCATCGTGATCAACCTGAACCGCGCCTTTATCCTTTTTTTGCTTAAGGCATCCATTTTCATCCTGGTGGCGCTGGTCGCGGCCTGGATCCTGCCGTACAGCGGCATGGTGCTTACCCCCTTGATCCTGGCCGCCCTGCTTTCGATCCTGCTCAACCCGCTGGTGGTCATGCTCGAAGGGCGAGGCTTGAACCGCACCGGAGCCGTGGCGCTGGTTATGGGCATCATCATGCTGCTGGTGATCTGGTTGATGATTTTTCTGGCGCCGGCGGTCGCGCACGAATTCAAGACCATCAGCCAGGCCATCAAAAACGAGACCCCGGCCACCTTGATGGTCAAACTGAAAACCCTGCTGAACAAGCACCTGCCGCTGCTGAAAAACCCGGAAATCAACGTTCAGGTCATGACCAAAATAGAAAAATCCATCTACGCCATGCTCAACCGCAGCGTCCAGCTGATCCCGACCATCCTGCCCCTGGCCATCTCCCTGTTCATGATCCCGTTCATGACCTTCTTTCTGCTCAAGGACGGCCGGCGGCTGAAGAAATCTTTAATTGAGTCCATGCCCAACCGCTATTTTGAAATGACGATCAGCCTGCTTCATAAAATCGAGGGGCAGCTGGGCAGCTACATCCGCGGTCAAATGCTGGTCTCGCTGTGCATCGGCATCCTGGCGATCACGGCCCTGGCCATCCTCGGCGTGCCTTATTTCCTGATCATCGGCGCCATGGCCGGATTGGCCAACATGATCCCCTATTTCGGACCGATCGTCGGCG
>JAPKZL010000073.1 GCA_026393795.1 Candidatus Aminicenantes bacterium
GCCGGTAGCCCGGGTTGGGGACAGTGATCTCGATGTCGATGGCCCGGGTCTGTGGATTGGCGACAGGGCTGATGGTCGTCACCTTGGCGGTAAATACCTCATCGGGGTAGGCGGCCATTTTCAGTTGCACGGTCAGGCCAACGCGGACGAAACGGATCTTCAATTCGTCAACAGCCACAACCGCCTTGACCGTGTCGATATCCACGATGGCCATAATGGGAGTGGCGGGATTGACGCTGGCGCCGGGGTTGAGCATGATGCGCGAGACGGCCCCCTTGCCATCGCTCTTTATTTCATAAGGCTTGAAATCGTATCCGACTTCGTCACGGTTGATCACCGAAACCACGTCACCTTTTTTTACGGCGCTGCCCATCTGTACCAGGTTGCGCACAATCTTGCCGCTGACCTTGGGAAAGACCAGCACTTCAGTCTGAGCCTGGATGCTGCCCGAGGCGCGGACCATTTCCACGATCTCCCGCAGCCGGGGTTGAACGACGCGGACCGGGACGATTTTTTCCGGGACTTTCCGGTTCAGCGCTTCCTTCCTGGCCCGGATATTGACGCAGGCGCGATAGGACACCACGCCGATCAGCAGAACGGCGATGCACAGGGCGATGATTTTTTTCATGGCTTACTCCTGATAGATTTTCCGGCCGACGGTCCGGAACAAGCTGTAACGGTTCAAAATATAATTGACGGTGAACTGCAGGACGCTGAGGCGGGAATTGGCCAGGGCATTGTGCGCCTCGATCAGGTCGGTGGTCGAGATCAACCCCCTGGCGCTGCGCTCCTCGGCGATTTTCAACGCTTTCTGGGCATGACCCATTTTCACTTTTTCGATCGCCATTTTTTCTTCCAGGGTTCTCAGATCGGACGCCAGCTGGCGGATTTCGGCAGCGACGGCCTTTTCCTGGTCCTGGCGCTGCCGCCGCGCCATGTTCAGGCTGATCTCGGCCTGGGACACCTGGGCGCGGGTGCGAAAGCCGTCGAATAAGGGAAGCACCGCGGAGAGTGCCAACGTCCAATTGCCGCGCAGCTGGTCGACGCTGGGCAAAAAGCCGTTGCGAATTTCATACGTGAAGGCGGCCAGCAGGTTGGGCTTGTTGCCGGTCCTGGCCAGAGCCGCCTGGGTGGCCAGCAATGCTTCCTGATCGCGGAGCTGCTTGAACTCGACGCGGTTGGCCAAGGCCTCCTGCAGGAACTGCTGCTCGTCGACGGCCATAGGCTGGAAATCGAGCGGCTCGCCGACAACCAGATCCGCATCCAGCGGCCGGTTGGCGATGCGGTTGTAGGTCAGGATCAGTTTGCGCACCGAGTTGTTCAGGTCGGCCTTTTGCGAATCGATGGCGCTCATCTGCACCTGGATCAGCGAGAGGTCGAAATCGGAAGCCATGCCGGCTTCGAAACGGGCCTTGAGGATGTTCAGCTTCTGGGCGAAGAGTTCGCGGGTTTCGTCCAGGACCTTGACCGCCTCGCCGGCAAAAAGAAGATTGTAATAAATGGGGATCACCTGATAGGCCGTCATTTGGCGGACGGTTGCCGCCGCGTCTTCGGCCAAATCGAGGCCCAGCCGGCTTAGCTGCACGGCTTTCTGGCTCCGCCCCCAGTTGAACAGCTGCTGGCTGGCCACCAGGCGGAAACTGTAGTTGTTCGGCGAACTGAACTTGAAATGCATGACCTCGCCCCCCAGGTTGAAGTCGAATTCGCTGACCAGGCTGAGCCGCGAATAACCCGCCGTCAGGTTCACCTGGGGATAATAGAGGCTTTTGCTCTCGCTGATCTTCTGTTCGGCGCCGCTGACGGCTTCCTGAGCGATCTGGATGTTTTGGCTGTTGCGCACCGCCAGATTCACGAAACGCTGCAGGTCGAATCGTTCCTCGGCGCCGCCAAGCAACCAGGGAACAAAAACGAGCAGCCAGACGCATGTTTTCTGTATGGACATGGATTCACCTCGATTTGGCTTTGTTAGGCACGCGGGCATCGTTCTTCCGGCAGCTGAGCGAAATTTCGACCAGCGAACCCAGGGAATTCAGGAAGGACTCCCGCAAAGACACGGGCAGGGTGCCCAGATAGTCGTTCATGACGCGGACGAATGCCTGCTGGAAATTCTTGATCGTCGCCCGGCCGGCGGCGGTGACGGTCAGATTGGTCTTGCGCCGGTCGCGCTCGTTGCTGCAGCGCAACAACAGGCCGTCGCTGACCATACGGTCGAGCAGTTCGGAGAGGGTGTTTTTCTTATAGTGCACGCAATTGGAAAGATCGGTCAGGCAATGCGCCCCGCGCACAGCCATGGATTTTAGGATCATGTAACGGGCGATATTGGTCCGCCGGTCATGCCGGTCGGAACCCAGAAAGGCACCGCCGCTCAGCAGGTCGTGGAACATCGCACCCAGCTCGTTGAGGTGGGCGGCGATGAAAGGCAGGCGATCGATTTTATTCATGATACGAATATATCATGATGCGAAATAAAAAGCAAGATGTTTTTGTTAAGTTGCCGTTTCAGCCGGTTTTCAGCCGATCACGTCCTTCAGCTGCACCTCGGGATGGTGGTAGCGTTCGTAGGCCGGCGTTTTTTTGCCGTACTGGATCGCTTCCTGCGGGCACCACTGGATGCAGGCCAGGCACTGCTCGCAGCGATGCTGCCAGACGGGCTTTTCCGCCGTCAATACGATATTCTCCGCCGGGCAGACCTTGACGCAGATGCCGCAGGCGTTGCACTTGTCATCGCTCCAGAAATCCTTGTCCATTTTGGGGACCTGCTTGAAGGACAACTTGTAGATGGCGCTGAAAACGATCCGCTGCCACAGCGGGCCCCGCTCGATCAGGCCCGATCTCCGCCCGGTGAAAAAGTCCCCGGCCGCGGTGATTTTTTCCCGGGCCTGCCTGAACAACTCCTTCCGCCGCTCCTCCGGACCGGGCCCGCCCCAGGGGATGTAATTGCTGGGCAGGACAATGCTGAAGCCGGCGGCAAGCTTCGCCCCGCGCTTGGCCAGCACCCTGCTCAGCTGAATGAGCGTGCGCGAGACCTGGCCGGCGTTGACCGCCAGGGCGAAATAATACACATTGGGTTTCAGCGCCAGTTTTTTCAGGAAACGCAAAACCGGGCCCGGGACGCCCCACATGTGCACCGGGAAGACGAAACCCAGCGCCTCGGCGTCGCCGGACGTGAAAGCGTCCGCAGCCTTCATCGGCAGCAGCTTCGCGCCGCCCATCCGTTCAGCCAACAACCGCGCCGACCACAGCGAGTTTCCCGTTCCCGTATAATAAAAAATAACTGTTTGCATTTTTAACCTCGGTTGCGGTCATTTTAGAAGAAAATCCAGGAAAATTCAACGAACGACAGCACAAATCATCCGACGCCAAAGGGGAGGATCTGATTTGTCTGTCCCGCAGGGACAACCCTCTTTTCATCGGCCGCCCATTGGCGCCGATTTCGTTGTATAATGAAATAACCAGATGTTATTTAAAAGGAAAAGCATGAACACCGGTTACCTGTTCGACGAAATTTTTTTGCAACACCAACCCGGGGAAGACCACCCCGAATCGCCCCAGAGGCTCCTGGCCATCGACCAGGCGCTGCGGGCCATGCCCTTTTTCCCCGAGCTGATCCGCCTGCCCGTCAGGCAGGCCACGTTTAAAGAATTAAACCTTATCCATCACCAAAAATATGTGGAATTGGCCGAAAGGGAATGCGCGGCCGGCAGATCCAGCCTTTCCACCGGCGACAGCGATATTTGTCCGGAGAGTTTTCAAGTAGCCCTGAATGCGGCCGGAAGCGTTCTGGCCGCAGTTGATGCCGTGTTCGCTGGAACGATCGGCCGGGCTTTCTGCGCGGTGCGACCTCCCGGCCATCATGCCGGGCCCGAACGCGGCATGGGTTTTTGCCTGTTCAACAACGTCGCCCTGGCCGCCCGCTATGCCCAGAAAAAACATGGCGTAAAAAGGGTGTTGATCGCCGACTGGGATGTCCATCACGGCAACGGCACCCAGGATGTGTTCTACCGTGACGGTTCGGTGCTTTATTTCAGCACCCACCTTTTTCCCCATTACCCGGGAACCGGAGCAGCAACCGAGTGCGGCCTGGGAGCAGCGAAAGGACTGATCATCAACCGGCCGTTCCCGCATGGTGCCGGTAATCGGGAGATAGTCGGTGCCTTTCGCGATACGCTTCTCCCCGCCGCCCGCGCCTTTAAGCCCGATTTCACCCTGATCTCCGCCGGCTTCGATTCCCGCAAAAACGATCCCCTGGGCGGCTTCCGGGTGGATGACGACGGCTTCCGCGAACTGACCCGCATCATGCTGAACATCGCGGCGATCTCCGGAAAAGGCCGCCTGGTTTCGGTGCTGGAAGGGGGGTACGACCTGGCCGGGTTGGCCGCGGCCGTTTGCGCCCATCTGGATGAACTGCAGCACGGCGACTAGGGTCGCATTCCAAGCCAGCGCCGCAGAAAAAATGGGGCGCGGCCCCAGATAAAAATTAGATTCCGGCCAACTCCACCAACCAGGCCTTGACGAAAGCGTGGGCAGTGCTGGTGGCTTCCCGGCCGGCGCGGAAACAGATCTTCCATGCGGAGGGTTTCCGCTCGTAATCATCCCGTACGAAGACCATCTTCCCGTCGCGCGGCGTCAGCTGCGCCGAGAAATCGACGTCGGCGCTGATAGCCAGGAGATCGCTGAGACGCTTTTTTATCAGGACCCGGAAATCAGCGGGAAATTGCTCTTCCCAGTTTTTGAGCTCCTGTTCATAGCGCTGCTTGTCTTCGACGCACGCCGCTTCGGTCATCTGGCGCAGGAGCTCCCTTTGTTGCGGGTTCTTTTCCATCGCCTCCATCTGGGCGCGCATCTGCTGGATGGTCGTCTCCATGGTTTTCTTCATCTCGGCATCCATGCCGGCCATGCTTTTACGCGTTTCGGCGATCTGTTTTTCAAATTCGGCTCTTTGCCCCTTCAATGCCTCATCGGCGGAGGGGCGGATGGCCGGCGGCTTTGGCTTTTTGTTGCCGCGGAATTCCAGGTACGATTTCTTGAATTCATCGCCCTGGACATAGGCCTTGATCCAACCCAGTCCGGCCTGGACGATCGCCGCCCTGGCCGCGACCGGGAGAGCTTTAAAGGCCGCGATCGCTTCGTAGTTGTAGACGCTGCCGCTGGCCAGGGAAGCCATGATGCTTTCCTTGGCTGAGGCCGGATCCAGCCCCAGCTTCGCCAGGATGTCGGATCCGCTTTGCGCCGCGGCCATGCCGTTGCCGGCGATGAGCCAGGCGAGTCCCCAAAAAAGAATGCCCGCTTTTTGCCATTCGCTTTTTGTGCTTTTCATGAGCGCATTGTAAGCGAATCGGGGTTGAAGTCAATAGCGAGCGGCGCTTCGGGGGGAGGCCAATTTGCCCGGACAAAAAATTTGCGCTACAATAGCCGTCTACCGAGGTGAGTTCATGAGTTGGATTACGATCAAGGAAATTTTCGCCGACCCGGCGCGGCTGCTGGCAAGCGAGCTGGAAGTCCGCGGCTGGATCCGCACCCAGCGCACATCGAAAAATCTGGCTTTTATCGAACTGAACGACGGTTCCTGTTTTAAAAACCTGCAGATCGTCTACGACGACGAGCTGGCCAATTTCGGCGATGCGACCAAGTTCCCGCTCGGCTCGGCCCTGAAAGTCAGCGGCCGGCTGCTGCCCTCGCCGGCGGCCGGGCAGCCCTTCGAGCTGAAGGCCGAATCGATCGCAGCGATCGGCCTCGCCAGCCTGGAGTACCCGCTGCAGAAGAAACGCCATTCCTTCGAGTTCCTGCGCACCATCCCTCATCTGCGGCCGCGCACCAACACCTTCATGGCCGTGTTCAGGGTACGCAGCCTGCTGGCCTACGCCATCCACAAGTTTTTCTACGAGCGGGGCTTTGTCTACGTGCACACGCCGATCATCACCGCCAGCGACGCCGAGGGGGCGGGGCAGATGTTCCGCGTCACCACCCTGGACGCCAAGAACCCGCCGCGCGACGAGCGGGGGGAGATCGATTTTCATCAAGATTTCTTCGGCCGCGAGACCAACCTGACCGTCAGCGGCCAGCTGAACGTCGAGGGTTTCTGCCTGGCTTTCAACCGCGTTTATACCTTCGGCCCGACCTTCCGCGCCGAAAATTCCAACACCCAGCGCCACGCCTCCGAGTTCTGGATGATCGAGCCCGAAATCGCCTTCGCCGACCTGGCCGACGACATGCTCCTGGCCGAGGACATGCTGAAGTACGTCATCCGCTTCGTCCTGGAGAGTGCCCCTCAGGAAATGGAGTTTTTCAACCGCTTCATCGACACCAAGCTGCTACAGCGCCTGCAGCTGGTGCTCGACTCCAAGTTCGAGCACGTCAGCTACAGCCAGGCTATCCAGCTCCTGGAAAAAGCCGATACCACTTTCAACTACCCGGTCACATGGGGCAGCGATCTGCAAACCGAGCACGAGCGCTACCTGACAGAGAAAGTGTTCAAGAAACCGGTCTTCGTGACCGATTACCCCAAGACGATCAAGGCGTTTTACATGCGCGTCAACGACGACGGCCGCACCGTGGCCGCCATGGACCTGCTGGTGCCCGAGGTGGGCGAGATCATCGGCGGCAGCCAGCGCGAGGAGAGGCACGACGTGCTCAAGGCCAGGATCGCCGAGATGGGCCTCAAGGAGTCGGATTACCAGTGGTACCTGGACCTGCGCCGTTTCGGCGGCGCCCCGCACGCCGGTTTCGGCCTCGGCTTCGAGCGGGCGGTCATGTACCTGACCGGCATGGAAAACATCCGCGACGTCATCCCCTACCCGCGCACCCCCAACAGCGCGGAATTCTAATAAGCAAGGAGGAACCATGAAAAAGATCATTATTCCGCTGCTTTGCCTTTCCCTGTGCGGGCTGGTTGTCCCGTTGTCCGGGGCCGGGCCGAAGAACAAGGTCAAGTACGAGAAAAGATACGACGACCCGCTGCTCGAATCGCTGAAGCAGGAGCGGGAAAAGGAACAGGCGGCCCTCGACGAGGAAACGGCCAAGATCCGCAAGCGCCAGGCCGACGAGAAGGCCAAGGACAGGGAACAGGAGCTCAGCCTGCACTCGGACATGGCCGGCGTCTTCCCGCCGCCCTCCCCGGCCGCGTTCAAATCCGTCTTTCATTTCCCGCCGGTCGCCCAGTACAACACCAACACCTGCTGGAGCTTCGCCACCACCTCGTACTACGAGTCGGAGATCTTCCGCCTGAGCGGCAAGAAAATCAAGCTCTCCGAGATGTGGACCGTCTATTTCGAATACCTCGAGAAGGTCCGGCGATACGTTCGCGAACGCGGCGCCTCGCTGGTGGCCGAGGGGGGCGAGAGCAACGCCATCAACCGCATCTGGAAGGCCTACGGCATCGTCCCGGCCGAGGTGTATCCCGGCTATCCCGCCGGTCGCGACAAGCTGGACCACGCCCGGCTGATCGACGAGATCACCGCTTTCCTCGATTACGTCAAGGCCAACAACCTCTGGAACGAACAGGACGTGCTCAACCACGTCGCCATCATCCTGGACAAGTACATGGGAACGCCGCCGCAAACCTTCGTCTACAACGGCAAGGAGATGACGCCACTCGAATTCCTGAAGAACGAGACCGGGCTGGACATGGACAACTACCTCGACGTCATGTCGACCAGCTATTATCCGTTTTACACCTTCCAGGAATACGCCGTCCCCGACAACTGGTGGCACAGCAAGGAATACCTCAACGTCCCGCTCGACGTCTGGTACAACCTGATCATCAAGGCGATCAAAGCCGGCTACGGCGTCGGCATCGGCGGCGACGTCTCCGAGCCGGGCAAGCTGGGCTTCCAGGACGTCTGCTTCATCCCCAGCTTCGACATCCCAACCGAGTTCATCGATCAGGACGCGCGCGAATACCGCATCGACAACCACAGCAGCGAGGACGACCATGGCATCCACCTGGTTGGCTATACGCACACCAAGGGGCATGACTGGTTCCTGATCAAGGATTCGAACCGCTCTTCACGCTGGGGCAAGTTCAAGGGTTATTTCTTTTTCCGCGGCGACTACGTCAAGCTCAAGATGCTCACCTTCACCGTGCCCAAGAACCTGGTCAAGGACATCCTGGCCAAGGTGAAATAAAGGACAACCCTTTTTCCGGGAGGGCATCGCATGGACTGCTCGCCGCTGTGAAGGGCAAATTGTAGCCATTTCGGGCCGGCCGCTTCAGCCGTTGTTGTCGTAGACCTTGATGCGGCCGTACATGGAGAGAACGACGCGGCAGACTTTTTTCCCCAGCGCCAGTGTGATGGTGCACAGGGGCGACACAAAACCCAGCGGCGAGAAGACCGGCCGGCCGTTGGCGCCGATCGAAAGCTTTTCGCTCAAGGAGAAGCTGCGGAAAACCCGCCAGCCGTGGCCGTCGTCCATGCACAAGCGCAGGCAGCCGCGGGCCACCTCGGCCCGCACCGGACAATTTTCCTGGATGGCGGTGTAGCGGGCCGTGCTCAGGGCCGCGGTCACCGTGCGCAGGCCGGTGTGCATCTCCAAGCGCGCGAAAAACGAATGCAGGCCGGGAACCACGGCCGTGACCAGGAATGCGAACAGAAAAACCGTCACCAGCAATTCGACCACCGTCAGACCTTTTTTATTCATCATTTCCCTCCGCAATGTATTGGACGCAAAAATTCTGCAGGCACTGGAAGTGCTGCAAGCGGAAGCGGTCCGGAAAATCGAACCGGCCGGCGCGGGCCTCGACGCGCAGGATTCCCGAGTTCTGGATGTCGCCAGCGATGAGGCTGCCGGTTATTTTTGTTGATCCGCTGCCATGGACCAGGTTGCCGGCGGCCAGCAGATGGGCTTCGATGTCACGGCCGCTGCCGGCATCCGCGGCCAGGATGATGTCGGCATTGACCTCGTCGGCAGTGAAAAAATCCTGTTTACTGGTCATCAGCAGCAGGTTGGCAAACGTGCATGTTTGCAGGCCCAGGTTCTCGCCGCTCAGCCCCGAACTGACGGTCATCTGCCCAGACGCCAGGACCTGGATGCCGGCCCCGGCCGCGAAAGCCGCGTTCCCGGTTTGCGCGATCGCCCGGATGTTGCCGTGGACGAATATCTTTTCGGCGAAGCCGAACCCGGTCACCGCCTCCCTGCCGCTCCAGAGCACCGAATCGCGGCCGGGCAGGTAGCTGAGTTCGAGGGAGCTGCCGTTCTGCCTGAAAACAATCGACTGCCGTCCGTTGGCAGCGGCAAACTCGAGCCGCTGCAGGTCGCCTTCCACAAAAATCGCCTTCACTGAACCGGCGGCCAGTGCTAAATAAATTCCCGGCGGAATGGGGGCTGCCCCCGGCTCGAGGTTGAATTTTTCCCTGATCTGACGCCAATCGGGGAATTTTCCCTCCAGCTGCAGCGCCTCGGCCAGCAAGGGGCGGCAGTCGGCCGCGACCAGCGGGTTGCCGGGAAGGGGGACGACAGCAGCGGACCACTCGACCCCCTTGCCGGTCAGATAATCGGCTTGGGCGGCCGCCATTTCCCTGTTCACCAGCAGCGGTAGCTCGGAGAAGGGAATGTCCCCTTTAAGCAGGTCGACCGAAGCCTGGCCGAAGCAGGCCAGCCGGCTGTTTTCCCGGCCTGCCGACAAACGGTTGAAGATTCTGACTCTAACAAAACCGTTCCCCGGGGCCAGCGCCCGCCGGCTGAAACTGCTTTTAACCAGGACACCGCCAACGCGCGCATCGGGGAAATTGGCCTGGTTGAAAAAATCGTTTTCCGGGTCTGAGAATTGGTTCATGTCGCTGTTGTCCAGCTGCAACCGGTAGCGGTGCAGCTGCAGCAAAAGCGCCTGCTCCAGTCCGCCGGCAACCTGCCACTTGCTGCGCCGGGCGCCGATGATCTTGCTGTGCAGCAGCGAATGCGTCAGCAGGGCCAGGCCGGACAGCGACAGCAGGAGCGTGATCAGGACCGCGATGACGATGTTGCCGCGCCGCTTCATGGCTGCACCAGGTTGAGCAGGAAGATGTAGCCGCGGATCTGCTCTTTTTTGTTGACTTCGATGCGGTACAGGACCGAGTTGGCATCAGGAAAGAAGGTCACGTAAAAATCGCTGACCTCCTCCAGGAGCGGCTGGAAATTCCCCTTGTCGGACTTGCGCTTCAGGATGCGCTGGGCCGGATAGAACTTGTATTCCACTTTTTTCACCGCGATCACCGGGCTGTTGCCGGGAAAATCGCTGCGCAGTGAGTTTTTCAATACCAGGACGCCGCCGGACAAATCGGCGATCTCGTTGAATTCCCATTTCCCCTGCTCCAGGTTATAAACAAGGATGATCCTGTCCTTTTTGAAAAATTCGTTCCTGGTGATCTTCAGCGTCTGCTGGCCGGTCAGGGCATTTTCCAGGAGCGCTTCGTCGGCCAGCCCGTAAATGACCTTGAAGCTGCCCTGGGAGCTTTCAAAAGCCGGGATGTTGAAAAATTTGCCGGCCTCCTGCAGGCGCATGCCGCATTTGTTCAAGTCGGCCTTGATGGTGTCGACGGTATGAAATACCGCTTCCAGCCGTTCCTGGTTGCTGGTGATTTTCTTTGCCACCCGCCCGGTTTCCACGGCATGGGCGATGATCACCGTCAGGATCCCCAAACCCAGGGAAAGGGAGACGAGCATCTCCAAAACGCCAAAACCTTTAATCATTTTTCACCTCCTGGATCAGTCGTGATTTGAAAAAAAATAGCGGCAGGGAGCAATGCGCCCCGGTCGCAAGCAGATCGATCTTCTTCAACCCGGTCCCGGCCGGCACCACCCGCCAGGTGACGATGAACTCCCGGCCGGCCTGCCGGTGGCTGCCGTCGGCCAGATTGGGAGCGGAAAAAGGCAGGGAAGATAGATAATTCTTGTAGTAATCGCTGATGGCGAGCAGTCGAAAGCGCATGCCCGCCTGGCGCGCCTGGGCAAGAGCGAAGATCGTGATCCGGGCGCTGAACAGCACCGCCGCCAGCAGCAGGGCCAAGGCGACCAATGTTTCGATCAGGGTGAAGCCTTTGCGCATTTTTTCCTCCTGTAAAAAAACATTCATCTTCCATGCCAAGTGAAGGGAGCGGGCAAAAACCTCTGTGGACGGGTCTTTCCAGCCAGCCGCCCCTGAAACGGCAGTACAGGATTGTTTACAGAGCCGAAAAACATGTAACGATTTCTTTACTTCATTGGCAGCAGGGAAAATACAGACGAACTTGTTTTTAATCTTTGATATCGGCTCTATGCGTCAATTCACGCCAGCGTCGGCAACTTGGCAGCAAACCTGATTGTCCTGGGGCAGGAGGTCAACATGACAAAAACCAACAAAATTTTCACCCTGCTGGTCATCCTGGCGATGGCCGCAGCGTCCACGGTCTCTCTCGGCGCGGCTGAAAAACAGGCAGCCGCAGGCGGGGACAAGCTCGTCAACATCAACACGGCTGACGCCGCCCAGCTGATCGAGCTGCCGCGCGTCGGCCCCAAGCTGGCTCAGCGCATCCTGGATTACCGCAAAAGCAACGGCAACTTCAAGCGCGTCCAGGACCTGATGAAGGTCAAGGGCATCGGCGAAAAGGTCTTCGCCAAGTTGCAGCCGCTGATCACCATCTGACCCGGCCGGAGGGGGAGCCGCAAGGCCCCCCTCCGCCCCAAAGGAGGAAAACATGGAAGAAAAAATCAAGGAACTCAATTTGCTCTTGCTCTACCTGACCGGCTGGGAGGAAGACTCACGCAAAAACCCTGGCGAGAAAGTTTTCTGTACCTGGAACGGCTATAGTTTTAAAACACTGAACACGCTTCACGATGAAAAAATGATCGTCCAGATCAAGGACAAGAAACTGGTGATCGTAACCGAATTGGGCAAACAGCTGGCCGAAAAACTCAAAACCCAGTATCTACACTGATACCTTCTTTATCCCACTTGCTGGAGGCGCGGCAGCTCCGGGCCGCGCCTCTTTTTTTTGGGCCACCTCGTAGAGGTAAGTCCCTATGCCTGCCTTCACATCAACAACCATAAGGAGATCCAGGGCGGACACGGAGGTCCGCCCCTACGGAAAATGCAAAAGAAATTTGATATTCGCGGTCGGCGATCGATACGCCTGAAAGGTTGGGATTACTCCACCCCAAATTATTATTTTATTACCCTCTGTGTTCAGAATCGGGTAAATCTTTTCGGGAATATTATAGAAGGTAGAATAATCTTGACAGAAATTGGATCAATGGTCAAAGAAATATGGCTGGATATGCAAACAAAATATTCAGGGGTCACAGTGGATGAATTTGTGGTCATGCCCAATCATATTCACGGAATCCTCGGTCTGCATGTAGGGGCAGGCCCCCGTAGCACAAATCATCCACCGACTAACATAGGTGGATTTGATTTGTCTATCCCCAAAGGGGGTGCCTGCCCGTTTACATCAACGATCGAATTGGGGCAAGATGATCCAGGGCGGACACGGGGGTCCGCCCCTATGGGAAAATTTCTATCCTTATCGGACACGATCCGGCAATTCAAAACATGGACAACCAAGAAATATGCAGAGAACATGATTCGTTTCCATTGGCCGGAATTTTGCAAGCGCCTCTGGCAGCGGAATTATTTCGAACGCATCATACGTTGTGAAAAGGAATTGAAGCAAATCCGACAATATATATTAGACAATCCGGCAAATTGGCAAAATGATCATGAAAACCCAGGGGATAAATGATAGTTAAAAATTATCTTTAACGTAGCGACTGTCTTAAAAGTCAAGTACTTTTTGTAGATAGCAAGAGATGATTTCGCATCAGGGCATTCAGTCGGACAAGTAGTTTGCGCATCACAGCGGCAATGGCAACCTTTTTGGGTTTTCCGTTTTCGATAAGTC
>JAPKZL010000074.1 GCA_026393795.1 Candidatus Aminicenantes bacterium
CGTCGCCGTCGCCGACCCGCGGGCCATGAATGAGGAGCGAGTGGACGGCAAGGTGGTGGCCGGGATGTTCGAAAAGGGGATCCGCGCCCTGACCGGCAAGTCGCTGGTCAAGAGCTGCAAACTTTTTTTTGACAAAAAGGACATCATCGGCATCAAGGTCAACCCGGTCGGCGCCGGACTTATCGCCACGCGCCTGGAGGTTGTCGACGCCGTGATCGACTGGTTGAAGCAAGGCGGTATCCCGGCGAAAAACATCGTCATCTGGGACCGTTTCGACTACATGCTGGCCGACGCCGGCTTCACCCCGGCGCGCTACCCGGGCATCGCCATCGAAGGACTGCAGACCATGGACGAGGCCGCGGCCGAGGGCAGGAGCCAGGATGACAGCAGCTGGCTGGACAAGGACGGGCGCCATGTCAGCGAAAAGAACTTCGACTTGAACGCCTATTATTTCGCCGACGTCGAAGCCCCCCAGGATAAGCCCTACCTCAACCAGCACGTTTTCAACGGCAAGTATTCCTATTTTGGCAAACTCGTGACGAAGACCCTGACCAAGATCATCAATATCCCGGTTTTCAAGAACACGGGCAACGGCATTTCCATGGCCACCAAGAACCTCGGCTACGGCGCCGTCTGCAACACCAACCGCCTGCACAATCCGCTGTTTTTCAACGTCTGCACCGAAGTGCTGGCCTTCCCGGCCGTCCGCGACAAGCTGGTGCTGAACATCACCGACGGCCTGCGCGCCCAATATGACGGCGGCCCGGGCCCGCTGGCCCAGGCGACCTGGTTTTTGAACACGCTGTTCTTTGCCAGCGATCCGTTCGCCCTGGATATGACCTGCCACAACCTGCTGCTGAAAAAGCGCAAGGAGATGAACGTCAGGGTGAATGAGCACCCGATGTACAGCGAATACCTTCGCTACGCCGAGCGCCTGGGCCTGGGCATCGTTGACCCAGCCAAAATAAATTTTACCCAGCTTTGAGCCGGGCATGAAGACCTTTCCCGCCGCTCTGCTGCTTTTCGCTTTTTTCCTTTTGGCCGGCGTCCCAGCCGCGGTCCTGGATTTTCCCGGCGACAATTTTTCCCCGGGTTGGGTCCGTTCCGGGCCCTGCGCCAGGATCGATCCGGCCGGCCTTTACAACGTCATCGACGGCGGAGCGGAACTTTTCCTGGAGATGGGTTTTATCGAGCTGCAGGTGCAGAAATACGCCGGCGCCGGCGCCGAGATCGCAATCGAAGCCTACCGCATGGAAAGCGAGGCCGCGGCCCTGGGCATCTACCTGCTCAAGTGCAGCCGGGAAACGACGCTGCCGGGAATATCCGCGCGGCACAGCGGCGACCGCTTCCAGATCGCCCTGTTGAAAGGCAATTATTTCATTTTTATAAACAATTTCAGCGGCCGCCAAGAGCTCTTGCCGGTGATGACGGCCTTGGCCCAGCAGATCGGCCAGGCCATCCCCGCCGGCTCGGCCGTGCGCGAACTCGACATCCTCCCGGCTGAAAACCAGGTGCCGGGGACGGCCCTGCTCCTGCGCGGCCCCTATTCGCTGCAGGCGGTTTACACCCTCGGTGCGGGCGACATCCTGCAGCTTGGGGGGAGAATGTTCGCCGCGGCGGCCGTTTACCGCGAGGCCTCCGGGGCGAGCTATACGATGATCGTCGCTCCTTACGCTGACGACGGCGCCGCCCGCGCCGCTTTCGCCAACCTGCGCGGCCATCTCGACCGCTATATCCAGGACCTGGGCGGGGGCGCCGATTTTTTCAATTTCAAGGATTTCCAAAACTATTTCGGCCGGGCCGAGATCCGCGCCAACAAGCTGGTCATCCTGGTCAAGCTGGCTCAGCGGCCTGACAGCCGCCTGGAATAATGGTATGATGAGACCGTCGAGGAGGTTCCGATGAAAAAAACGGTTTTAGCGATCACGGTTCTATTGCTGCTGACCGCCGTGGGCTCCAGCCTGGCGGCCGAGACGAAAAGCATGTTTCTGAGTGAATATGAAACGCTGCGGATCGATATCGAGCAGAAAATGGCTGCCGTCAACAGCCGGGAAGCCTTCGAAAAGCTCATGGCGGAAAGGAAAAACGGCCTGGAAGCGCTGCTGCAAAAGCATGCGGCCGACGCGGCCGTTGACCCGGTCGAACTGCTGCGCGCCCGCATCCTGATCGATCTGAAAAAGTACGCCGAAGCCGAGGGCAAGCTGAATGCGCTGTCGGCCAAGAAAGGGCCGTCGTGGCAGGAAAGCCAGTTGTACAAGGCCATGATCCTGACCGAGACGGAGAAAACGGCCCAGGCCGTGCCGCTGTTCAAGGAGATCGAGGCAAAGCTGGAGCGCACGGAGGACTTTTTCGCCGTCGCCATCGCCCTGGCCCTGGAAGCGCCCGACGACCTGGTGAAGCGCGAATATTCGCACAAGATCCTGGACGCGACCGATCTGCCCAAGAAGTTCGCCGAGTACCGGCTCGAAATGGTGATGAACCTGGCCAACCTGGAAGTGAAGCTGCGCAAGATCGACCAGGCCAAGAAGATCCTACAGGACGGCATCAGCGCCAATCCCGAAAATACGAACACCAAGTGGCTGCGCTCGTCCCTGCGCCAGCTCGATTTCATCGGCCAGCCCGCCCCGGCCGTCGCGGCGGAAAACTGGCTCAATTCCGTACCGCTGGCTCTCGACGCCCTGTAGGGCAAAGTGGTGATCATCGATTTCTGGGCTCCCTGGTGCGGCCCCTGCCGCAAGGTGATCCCGACCCTGGTCAAGGACTTCAATGAGCTCAAGGACAAGGGGCTGGTGGTGATCGGCTTCACCAAGTTCTACGGGCGCTACAGCGACGAGGTCCAGAACAAGGGCAAAGTGGAAGCGGTTGCGGAGAAAGAGCTGATCAAAGGCTTCGTCGAGCGCAACGGCTTGAAGTACCCTATCGCCATCGCGGCCAATGGCGCGGCCTTCGACAGCTACGGCGTCAGCGGCATCCCGACCATGGTCTTCATCGGCAAAGACGGCAACATCTACGACATCAAGGTCGGCTCGGGCGACGAAGCGGAGATCACGAACAAAATAAAACTGCTGCTGGCGGCGAAATAGCCCCGGCGCCGGTTCATCGCAGGAGGAGAAATGAGAAAACAAATCCTTACAGTCATCGTTATCGTTTTGTCGGTGATTCTTTTAACAGGCAACGACGCCAAAACACCTCAATCAACGGATTCGCTGCCGATCGGTGCGCTGGTTCATGGTTTCAAGCTGGAACAGAAGCAGTTCATCAAGGAGCTGGACGGGGAAGGCTACCTGTTCCGGCACCTGAAGAGCGGCGCCCGCTTGCTGAAGGTGGTCAGCAAGGACGACAATAAGGTTTTCAGCGTGGCCTTCAAGACGCCGCCGCCCGACGATACCGGCGTCCCGCACATCATGGAACACTCGGTGCTGAACGGCTCGGAAAATTTCCCTGTCAAGAGCCCGTTCGATGTCCTGGCCCAGGGGTCGTTGAAGACGTTCCTCAACGCCATGACCAGCAGCGATTCCACCATTTACCCGGTGGCCAGCCGCAACGACAAGGATTTTTCCAACCTGATGCACGTTTACCTGGACGCGGCGTTCAAGCCCCTGATATACCGGGAGCCGAGGATCCTGCAGCAGGAAGGGTGGCACTATGAGCTGGAATCCTCCGCCGGACCGCTGTCTTACAAAGGAGTCGTCTACAATGAGATGAAGGGGGCCTATTCGGCGCCGGAGCGGCAATTGGATTATGTGTTGAACAAGGCCCTTTTCCCGGACAATGGCTACGGGAACTCTTCCGGCGGCCGTCCCGAGGCCATCCCGCAGCTGACCTATGAGCAGTTCAAGGCCTTTCACCGGAAATATTACCACCCGGCCAATAGCTATATCTATTTGTACGGCAACGGCGATATGGAAAAAGAGCTGGCCTTCATCGATGACCACTATCTCTCCGGCTATGACAAAATCGATGTTGACAGCCGCATCCCGCTGCAGAAGCCGCTGGCAGCGCCGGTGCTGGTGCGCGGCCAGTACGGAATACCCGAGGGCACCCCGGTAGACGGGAAGACCTATATCGCCCGTAGCAGCGTCTACGGCCTGAACACCGACCAGGAACTGAACATCGCCATGGACATCCTGGCCGAAGCCCTGGTCAATCACCAGGCGGCGCCGCTGCGCCTCGCTTTGCAAAAGGCGGGGATCGGGCGCGATGTTACGACCTTCGTGGATTCCGTCCAGCAACCCGTCTTCACGATAATGGTCACCAACGCCGAGGCCAAGGACCTGCCGCGATTCGAGCAGGTGGTCGCGGATACATTAAAAGAGGTCGCGGCCAAAGGCTTCGACCGCACCACCCTGGATGGGATCATCAACCTGCAGGAATTCCGTTTGCGCGAGGGGCGCGGGGCCTTCACCGGCATCATGGGGGCGATGATGGCCTCCAGCGGCTGGATGTTCGCCGACAACCCGTTCGTCACCCTGTCGTTCAACAAGGAGCTGGCGTCCATCCGCTCCAAGCTGGACCAAAAATACTTCGAGACGCTCATCCAAAAAGCCCTGCTCAACAACCCCCATGCCTGCACGGCGGTGATGGAGCCCAAGCCGGGGCTCGAAAAGGAGCTGGCGACGGAGCTGGAAAGCAAGCTGGCCGCGATCAAGGGGAAAATGAGCCCGGAGGAGATCGCCAGGATCGTGGCGCAGGCCCAGGCGCTGATCGCCTACCAGCAGCGCAAGGACGACCCCGAGGCGCTGAAAACCATCCCCTTGCTCGAGATCGCCGACATCGAGAAAAAGCAGGAGGACCTGCCCCTCAAGCAGGACGCCCTGGCCGGGGTACCGCTGCTGCTTTTCGACACCTTCACCAAGGAGATCGTTTATCTCGATCTTTATTTTGACGCCGGCGCCGTCGACCAGGAGCTGATCCCCTTTGTCCAGCTCTACAGCGATCTGGTGGGCATGATGTCGACCGCCGGGTACGCCTACGGCGACCTGGAGAACCAGGTCAACCTGCACACCGGGGGGATCGTCACCTCCCTGGACGTGCTGGCCGTCAACCGCGATGACGGACGGACGAAGCCGTATTTCATCATGCGCGGCAAGGTCATGCCGGAGAAGCTGGGCCGCCTGGCCGAGCTGATGAAACAGCAATTGCTCCTTTCCAAGTGGGACGATGAAGCCCGGCTCAAGGAATTGCTGCTGCGCACGAAAGCCCAGTTCGAGCAGAACCTGGCCCGCAACGGCTTGGGGATCGCCAGGAGCCGCCTCGCTTCCTACTTCTCCAATCGCGGCGCCTACCAGGACCTCACCTCCGGCTTCGGCTATTACCAGTTCTTGAGCGGCATCTGCCGGGAGCCCGATCTGAAGGCGATCGCCGCCAAGCTCAAAGCGGTGCAGGCCAAGCTGATCGATCGGAACGGCCTGAAGGTCGGCGTGACCTGCCAGGAGGGGCAATTGCCGGCGGTCAGGAAAGAGCTGCCGGCCATGCTGGCGGCTGTTCCCTTGGGAGAGTTCAAGCCCGCGGCCTACCGCTTTGCCAAGGAGCCCTTGAACGAAGGCTTCCAGGACGCGTCGAAGGTGCAATACGTGTTAAAAGGGAACGATTACAAGAAACTGGGTTTTCAATACACCGGGAAGATGAACGTGCTGAACCAACTGCTCTCCACCGTTTATCTGCAGAATACCATCCGCGTGCAGGGGGGTGCCTACGGCGGCTTCGCCATGATGGACAACGCCGGCTTCCTGGCGTTCGCCTCGTACCGCGATCCCAACCTGAAGAAGACGGTCGAAAACTACCTCGGCGCCAGCCGCTTCCTGACGGAGCTGGTCCTGGACGAGCGCGACCTGCGCCGGCTGATCATCGGGACCATCTCCGGCTGGGACCGCCCCCTCAACCCCAACCAGAAAGGCTATACCGCAGTGCGCCGCTTCCTGGTGGGCGACACCCTGGCCATGCTGCAAAAGGAGCGCGACGAGATCCTGGGCACATCGGTCGAGGACCTGAAAGGATTCGCCAAGATGGTGGAAGCGGTGATGGCCCAGAATGTCCTCTGCGTGGTCGGCAATGAAAAAAAGATCGCCGAAGACAAGGAGCTGTTTAAAAAGATCCTACCCCTGCGGCAGTAGGAAGCCGATATCCGGCTCGTGGGTAAAATTGACAATTTTTTATTTTTTCTGTAGATTTTCTCTGTCGGCAAATTAAGGAGGAGAAAATGAAATCTCAATTTTTGCGGGTTTTCATCATCGGTTTTGTCGTGATCGCGATTGTTTCCCTCGGCGCCGCCCTTTATGCCAGGAATGTAAGTCGTGTACTTCACCCCAATCTGGCTGCAGCCCAGACATTTATAGAAAAAGCCATCAACAAAGTGTCCGCGGCACAAATAGCGAATGAGTTTGATATGAACGGCCATGCCGTCAAGGCAAAAAGCCTTCTCGACCAGGCCTATGCCGAAATCAAGCTCGCCGCTCTTGTCGCCAACGCCAATAAGTAAGCAAGCGGCACTCGAAAAAAAAGGATAACAGAATGAAATCATCCTCTATTAGAATTCTGATTGTTGTTTGTATTCTGATTGGGCTATCATTCGGTTGCGCTTCGGTTGGTTCCAACCGGGTAAACCCGCGCCGCCACCCCAATCTGGCTGCAGCCCAGAGAGAGATAGAAAGAGCCATAAACAAGGTGTCCGCGGCGCAATTGGCGAATGAGTTCGATATGAATGGCCATGCCGCCAGGGCAAAAAATCTTCTCGAGCAGGCGTACGACGAAATCAAGCTCGCCGCCCTTGCCGCCAACGCCAACCGCTGAGCCTGACCCGTACAAAGATCTCATGCAGGGCGACACCTGTCGCAAACGCCGCACCCTCGCGGAGGATTAGGGAACTTATCTCTTTTTTAGTGACACGACTGCCGCTTGCTGGGTCCTGAGGATACTGCGTTTCCGCCACGTGACCGAGAACCCAGCCAGGATCTTCTCCCAAGCCGCGTCATCGACATAGCTCCAGGGCCCTCGGGCAACGCTGACGTAAGCCAGCCCGTCCGGCTTGAGGATGCGCTTCATCTCGCTCAGGGCCTCTTCGCGGTCTTTGGGGGCCATCGAGCATAGGAGCCCGTGGCTTAAAACGAAATCAACCGATCCGCCAGGGATGAAGCTCAGGTCCGCGGCCGATGCGGCGTATGTTTCGATGTTGTCCAGGCCGCGTTTGGCCGCCTTCCGTTCGAGCGCGCGGACCGCTTTCCCGTCCGAATCGACTGCATAGACCTTGCCGCCGGGGCTGATGTATTCGGCCAGGGCCAAGGTGTAATAACCGGGCCCGCAGCCGAGGTCGGCGGCCGTCTGGCCTTCTTTGACATAGGGCCTGGTCAGCAGCCGTGGCGGCAGGAAGAGCCGCCTGAGCGGGTTGTCAAAAGTAATGAGCGGGAAATGCTGGTCCTGTTTTTCCTTGTTTATTGTCATGGTCCGATCCCCCTTAAAAAGAACATATTCTCCGGAACCGCCGCTGTCAAGAGGAAAATCGGGAGAAATACTGCGAAAACGCTTTGAATCTGACGCCATTGCCAATCGCCGAGCTGGCCTAGAAATAAATTTATCTTTTATTCGCTGTAATAGCGGATGGTGTCGATAACCGCTCGCTCGCAGACCTTGCACAGCGGCCGCAGGCCGCGGCTGAACATCAGGCAGTCGAGCATCGGGCGGTACAACCCCTTGGCCGCGTAGCCGGCGCCCTCGAAGGCGCCGACCTTGCCGTTGAAGCGGCTCTGCTTGAAGAAAGCGTTCACGTCGAGCCCGTTCAGCCGCGACATCTCGTCGCTCCTGGCCTGCAGGGCGTCGATCTCCTCCTTGGCGGCGTTGGCGCGCTTCAGGGCGGCGATCTTCTCGTTCGTTTCCTGACGCTTTTTTTGGTAGGCCTTGTCCATCGCCTCGAAGGCCGCTTTCTCCCACGGCGTGGGCACGGCGGTTTTCTTCGTCACCAGCTCTTTCCATTTTACGTTCTTGGGGTCGAGCAGGGCGGTGATGTTGGCCTCCAGCGGTTCCACCCCGGGCGGATAGAACTCGTTGTAGGCCACGGCCGAGGTGTAATACTCGTCGGCCAGGCCGCTGAAGGAGTGGCCGAACTCGTGCATGAGCAGATAGTCGCGCCACTGGTCGTCGCTGGTGAAGGTGCAGTAGAGGTTGTAGATGCCGCCGCCGCCGTAGCGCGGGTGGTTGACCAAGATCAAGATGGCGTCGTAGGGGACATGGGCGGCGATATCGCGCATGGCGCGGTTGTCCTCGGTCAGCAGGTAGCGCTCGGAGCCGAACGAATCGAACGAAGCGCCCAGGGCGGTGTTCTTGAACGTCCCGTAGCCCGGCTCGTCGCAGCCGCTTTCAAGCGACGCCTTGAACAGGCCGTAGATATTGAAACGGTCGCGGAAGGTTTTATAGGGTTCCTGGCTGAGGAGCAGAGCGCTGAAGCGGGCCAGATCCTGCCTGAATTTGCCCTCTTCGGCGGCGGTGTAGCCCTCGGCCAGGATGGCCAGGTCGGCTTTGTCCGCCGGCGCGCCGTTTTTCAGCTGCTCGATGACCAGGACGTCGTTGCCGAGCTTTTCGCGGACGATATACACATCCTGGGGATTGATCTCGGTTTTAAAAATGGGCTGGGGCTGGTTCTGCCGGTCGCGCAGCGCCACCTCGAGCCGCACCGGCCCTTTCGGACAGGGGACGAGCAACGACTCGGAAAAGATCTTGGCCACCCCCTGCGCCGCCGGTTCGGTGGTCTTGTATTCGCCGAAGTAGCTGTCGAAGCCCTTGCGGTAGATCAGCGCGCCGTCGGCAGCGGCGAACACCTGGAGGAGGTAGCGTCCGCAGGCGGGGGCGGCGGTCAGGCGGCGCGGGTTGCCGGCCCAGGGCCCCTGGATATAGATCTTGTCGATGCTCAGCGCCTCCTGCTTTGCGTCGCCGCCGTGATGGACGTCGATGCGCATGGTCTGGTCGGCAAAATAGGCGGTAAAATCGACATCGCCCTGGGCGGATGCCAATACCGGATATAGCACTATGCATGCAAGCAGGATTTTAGTTTTCATGGTTCGCCTCCAATTGCATTTTCCTTGACCATCGTAGCATAAGCCCCAGTTCTAGACAATCAGCTGGAATGAAGCATTTGCTTTAATTCCTGCTTTTAAATAAAATTGATTCCGTTGGAGGCGAACATGATATGTCCGCAATGCCATCTTTTTACACCGGATACCGGTTTCAAATGCATCCATTGCGGGGCCATCGTCAAGAAACTTGGCCCCGAAGCCGGAGTCAAACGGTATCCCGCCAGCCAGCCCGGGAATAGTTTTTTCAGATCGTGGATGCTGCTGCCTTTGGCCATGCTGGCCGTCCTGGTTTATCTGTTCTTTGCCCAGCAGAACAAAACCAAGGCCATCAATGGCTTCGATCCCGGGAATGAGTTCGACATTGAATCCTATGTGCAAAAGGGGAAAATCACGATTTTCGATTTTTTCAGCGATTATTGCCCGCCCTGTCGGCAGATCTCGCCGCTGCTGAAAAAGTTGGACGAGCAGCGGCCCGACCTGGTGGTGCTGGCGGTCGACATCAACCGCAAGGGGGTCAAGGGCATCGATTTCTATTCACCGTTGGCCCGCCAGTACCAGCTGAATGCCGTCCCGCACTTCAAGATTTTCAACGCCGAGGGAAACCTCGTCAGCGAAGGCCAGCAGGCCTATGGTGAAGTCATCCAGCTGCTCTACCAGGCGGGCATCCAATGAACCTGCCGGCCGGCGGCAATCAGTGAGGAGTGAATCCATGGACATGAGAATCTATTTTCCCGGCGGCAAGAGGGTAAACGCCGAATACAACGGCTTCGTTCACAAGACCGATCAGCCCGTTGATGGTGGCGGCGACAACAGAGCCCCTTCCCCCTTCGAGCTCTTTCTGGCTTCCCTGGGCACCTGCGCCGGTTTCTACGTCCTCTCCTTCTGCCAGCAGCGCGGCATCGACGAGAGCGGGATCGAGATCCGCCAATCCATGGAGCTCGACCCGCGCACCCACCTGGTGGTCATGGTGACCATCGAGATCATCCTTCCGGCCGCTTTTCCGGAAAAGTACCGGGCCGCCGTGGTCCAGGCGGCCCAGTTGTGCACGGTGAAGAAGCACTTGGAAAACCCGCCGCACTTCCATGTTTTCGGCGGCAGCCGCTGATCGGACGCTTTTAACGCTTCTTCAATAAATTTCAATAATCTGCCGTCCCAGGGCGAACTTGAGATTGCGCCCCAGAGCCAGGAACGCTTTCACCGTTGGTTCGCTCCTGAGCAGCGCGAAATACGGCTCGGAGGCGAAGGCGATGCGCTTGAGCGGAACCAATCCCAGCCCCTGGATGCTGCCGTCGATCCAGATGCCGTTGTTCAGGTAGAAGACCCGGCCCGCCGCGTTCCTGACCTGTTGTTTCAGGTTTTGTTCGCGGTCGGAAAGACGGTCTGCGCCGGGCCGGGTTTCGTTGACCGCCTGGGCCTGGTGGAGCGCCTGCAATTCGCTGCTGATGCGCACGCCGCCGCTGCCCGACTTGTCGTCCTTCAGGCGGCTGAATTCCTCCTTCTGTTTGGCGACGGCTCCCGGGCTGGCGGCGACGCCCCCTCCCAGGGTCATGTCATCGACGGCGAGATCGCCCCGCTCGCGGCGCGCCTGCTCGTCTTCGACGATCAGGTAGCTGGTGTAGGGGGTGACGATGCCGTACAGGCGCGCCAGGCGGGTCACTTCATCAAGCAGTTCCTTGTTTTCCCCGTGCAGGCGAATCTGGTCGAGCAGGAAACCAACGCGGCGGGCGGCCCAGAGCGACGGCAGGAAATCGTTTTGCCGGCTCTGCTCGGGAAATTCGATGGGGAAGGTGAATCGCTGCTCGCGGCCGTTGACTTGGCCTGCGATTTCCACCTGCGCCGGGCCCGAGCCCTGGTAAAGCCCGCAGATGGTCAGGGCCGACCCCTGGTAGAGGTCGGGGAGCTCGTGCGGATAGAGCTGGCTGGTGCGGACGGCGCCGGAGATGGTCAGGCGCAACGAACTCAGGACGGGTGACTGGATCTTGTCGTAGAAGCGGGAGATGCCGCTCTCGACGTTCTCGTTGGCGGCGATGTATGTCCGGAAGGTCCGGGTCTGCTCGGCCAGCTTGTCCAGCAGGTGGGTGTTGATGTCGCTGCCGATGGCCACCGGAAAAATCCGGCAGTGGCCGCGGTTGGCCTGCTCGATCTTGCGCAGCAGCGCCTCCTCCTCGGTTTCGCCGATGGTCGGCTTGCCGTCGGTGATCAGCACGATGGAGCTCGGCCGGTCGCCGGCGCCGGTCGCGGCCCCCAAAGCAAGGCTCATGGCCTCGTCGCAGTTGGTGCCGCCGGCGGCCCGCCATTGAGCGATGAAATTTTCCGCCTGGCGACGATTTTCGATCGTGGCCGGCAGACAGGCCGTGAACAGCGAATCGGCCTCGGTGGCGAAACGAACGATGTTGAAGCGGTCGTTTTTATGAAGGCGCTCCAGGCAATAGCGTAGCGCCCCCTGGGCCTGTTCCAGGCTGCGGCCGGCCATGCTGCCCGAAGTGTCGACGACGAAGACGATCTCTTTGGCGCCGATCTCTTCCGCCCCGCCGGCGGGCGTCGGGCTGGCGCTGAGAAAGAAGATCCCTTCCTGGCCCGGCTCGCGGTAGGCCAGCAAGGAAACCCCCAGCCGCCCCGCTTCCGGGGTGATGAACAGCTTGAAGTCGCTGTCGGGCAGGCTGCGGCTGCTTTCGTAGACCACCAAAGCCCGGTTGGCGCCGCGGCGGGTGACGGTCACCGGGTGGGTGGGGCAATGGATGGCGGCCAGTGGCACCGGGGATTCAATGTTCAGGGTGATGGTTACCGCTTCGATGGCTTTGGCCGAAAATTTTTCGGTGTTCAGCGGGTACGCATAAGCGATGGCGCCGTTGTCTTTTTCCAGCACCTCATGGTAGGCGATGCGGATTTTTTTACTGGAGCGCGGCTCGATGGGGAAGATGCGCACTTTGAAAACGCCGCGGCCGTCGTATTCGAGCAGGGCGGGATCGCGCAGCCGGCGCACGATGTCCTCGTAGATATTCCTGGCCTTGGCGGCGTCGAGCAGCTCGGCCCGGGTTTCGCGGCCGTCGATCCACATGCTGAAATCCTTGATCACCGCGCCGGCCGGCAAGGGGAACAGGTAGTAGCCTTCCAAACGCGACGGATTGGGATTGTAGAATTCCTGGTTGACGGTCGTCGTCGCCAGCATGCCGCTGATGTCGACCTGGACGTGGTGGTTGACCACTTCCAGGGGGAAAGGCGAAACCGGTCCGGGCTGCGGCGGATGGGGAATAACGATGAAGCCGTCGGCCAGCAGCGGCACGGCGCAGACGGTCAAAAGCACCGCCAGCCATGCCCAGGGGCGATTCATTGACTTGGGTAGGTGTTGCATGTTGTTTCTCCTCGTTGGCCGCGCCTACTTTTTCAGCAGGAAGTTCTTCCGCGCCGCCTGCTGGCGCAGGGCGTCGATGATGGCGGAATCCAGGGTGCCGGCCGTTGCCTGGTTTTTAAGCGCCCCTTCGACAAAGCGCTCGCGTTCGCTGTTCAGCCCGGCGATCTTTTTCTGCAGGGCCTCGCGCTTGCCCTGCAGCGCGGCGACGTATTCATTGCGTTTTTCTGCCGACATCCCTTTCATCTCCTGGGGCAATTCGGCTTCACTCATTTCCTCCAGCTTGACCTGGCCCGCTTTTTTCGCATCCACCAGGTCCCAGGCGGGGTTGCTGTACTGCGGCGCGGCCTTGGCCGCCGCCCGCTGCACGGCGACCTCGCTGCTTAAGCCGGCTGCGTTCGCATCCTGCTCCTTCTGCCGCGCCTTGCCGCTGGCCCCGGCCGTGCCGTAGGCCAGGTAGGTTTGGTTTAATTCCTGACTCAAACGGGAGATCTCTTTGTCCTGGGGGGCCTGGATCACGGGCAGCGTCTGGTTCATGTCGATGGCCAGGTATTGGCCGTCGGCCAGGTCGGCGCCGGCTTTCCAGTCTCCCTGCAGCCCTTCCTGATAATTGCCGCAAAAAATGGTATTGACGACGATGCCCCCGGCGATGGCTTCGCGGCATGACTTCTTGTAGTCGATCGTCCCTTGCGTGAACGGTTCGTTGCCGGCGATGAAGATCATTTTCAGGTCATTGCTATTCCGGTTCCACTGCAGCTCGCTGACCGCCTGGGCGATCACCTGGCCGCAGTACTCCTGGCCGCCGTTGGTCTGGAGCTTGAATAATTCCTCGGAGATGCGGTCCAGGTCGGCGGAGAGCGGGACGATGCAGCGCAGGTAGCCGCCGGACGCGGGCAGGCTGTCCTGGCCGTATTCGTACAGGGCGACCTGCAGCTGCGGCGTCTGGCCGTCTTTCTTGGTCGAGGTCAGTTCGTTGACGATCTTCCAGAGCCGGGCCTTGGCCTGGCCGATCAGGCCGTCCATGCTGCCCGAGGTGTCGAGCAGGATGGCCAGCTGGATCTGCGGCCGAACGGCCGCTTGGGCCGCGGCGCCGACGCACAGCGCGACGATAAAGAGCACGATCATTTTTTTCATGTTGCCTCCTTGAGGTGCTATTAGACGGCAGGGATGAAAAAATTTCCGTTCGGCCAATAATTAAGAAAAATGTGTCCGCCGTTCGCCCGGAAAGTTTTGACCTGCCGAGGTTCGTCTTCGCTATCCCATGGCGTCGTCCTGCGGTCTGTCGGTCGTGCAGGAACCCCGCTCATGGGATGGCCGCTCGACTCACCGGGCAGGTGCCCAAAGCCTTTCCTGAGGCTCACGGCAGACACATTTTTCTTATCCATTTTCACCGTAACTTCTCCCGTATAACCTTGACAAACCAACGGCTTGGACATATAGTTAGAGCCTTATAGCAAATTCAAAATTTGTTCTTTGACAAATTTTAGAATTTGCTATCTGAGGTTCTTATCCAGCTCTGCTGGATAAACGTTCTTCGCCAAGGACGGAAAATGAAATCACCCTTCGCTCCGCGCCAAAATTATGAACAAAGCCGGAAGCGGGTCGGTTACACTCCGCGCCCGCAGACCGAAGCCGCGGCCTATGCCAAACTGGGATTCAAATGCGGTTTGGAGGTGCACCAGCAGCTGAAAACCGCCAAGAAGCTTTTCTGCCATTGCCCGGCCGGGCGCTACCACGAGCACGACGACTTCGACGCCGAGATCGTCCGCCACATGCGGCCGACCCTTTCCGAGCTGGGCGAGTATGACGGCACGGCGCTGATGGAGTTCAAGACGCGCAAGGTCGTGGTTTACCGCATCAAGAACGAAACCACCTGCACCTACGAGATCGACGACACGCCGCCCTTCCTGCTGAATCCCGAGGCGGTGGAGATCGCCATGGGCATCGCCCTGCTGCTCAAGACCAACATCGTCGGCGAATTCCACATTACCCGCAAGCAATACCTCGACGGCAGCATCCCCACCGGTTTTCAGAGGACCGGCATCCTGGGCATCGAAGGCGAGATCCCCCTCAGCCGGAAAACGGTGCGCATCATCCAGCTGAGCATCGAGGAGGACTCCTGCCGGGAAATATCGGATATCGGCCACACCCGAATTTATTCCACCGACCGCCTGGGCATGCCGCTGATCGAGACGGTGACCTACCCGGACATGAAGACCCCCGACGAGGCCGCCGAGGCGGCCCAGTACATCCGCTTCCTGGCCCGCAGCACCGGCAAGGTGCGCACCGGCATCGGCGCCGCCCGCGAGGACGTCAACGTAAGCATCAATGGCGGGACGCGGGTGGAGATCAAGGGCGTGGCCCATATCGCCCGGATCCCCGAGCTGGTCCACAACGAGGCGTTCCGCCAGAAAGCCCTGCTGGAGATCAAGCAGGAATTGGCCAAGCGCAGCGTTGATTCCGGCCAATGGGCGCCTGTGCACAAGACCGTCGACCCGGACGCGCTGCCCGTTGATTTATCCCGGCTGAAGGAGAGCCTGGAGAAAAAAATGCGGCTGCTGGCCGTGAACCTTCCCGGCTTCAGGGGCATCCTGTCGTTTTTCACCCAGCCCGGGAAAATGTTCGCCGACGAGATCAGCGAGCGCCTGAAGGTCATCGCCTGCCTCGAGCAGCCCAACCTGCTCCATTCCGAGGCGCTGGCCCCGGCCGGGAACGAGGAAACGTTCGCATGCATCCGTAAGCTGCTGAAAGGGGGCGAGGCCGACGCCCAGCTGCTGTTCTGGGCGGCCGACGACGATGTGAAGACCGCCCTGGAGACGATCGCCGAGCGCTGCAAGCTGGCCTTCCTCGGCGTGCCCAACGAAACGCGAAAAGGCTTCGCCGACGGGACCACCATCTTCGAGCGGGTGCTGCCCGGCCCCGACCGCATGTACCCCGACACCGATTCGGCGCCGATCCCGGTCGAGGAGGAGCTGATCGTAAGAGCGCGTGCCGGCATCCCGGTCGATGTCCACGCCCGCTTCGCCCAGTTCCGCCAGTGGCGAGTCCCCGAAGATACTTTCGCTTTCCTGTTGAAGCACAACCTGGCGCCGCTGCTGGAAAAGCTCCAGGCCGGCCTCGGCGTCGCGCCGCGCTTCGCCGCCACCGTCCTCGGCCACGACCTCAAACACCTGCTGGGCCGGCAGCCCCATAGTCGGGGATCTTCTGGGCCCCTTTATCAGGGACTTTCAGGGCCGGCGGCGGGCTTCAGCTTCGAGCGCCTTTACGATCTTTTCGCCTTCCTCAAGCAGGATAAGCTAGAGCTGGAAATCATCAAGCTCCTGCTGCCGGTGGTGCTCGAGCATCCCAATATGGATTTCCAGTCGCTGCTGACCACGGTGAACTTCAAAAAGCTGAGCCGCAAGGAGGTCCTGGCGCCCCTGCCCATCCTGAAGGAAAAATTCAAAAAGATTCGCACCTCGAAGGACCCCGGCGCGGAGGCACGTTGGATCGCCGGCAATCTGCGACGACCGGCGCTGGGCAACATGCCCCTGCGCGAGCTGGCGGCCCTCCTGGGCGAAGGAGGCGACCGATGAGCGACCTCTTTAAGGGCTACAAGGGTGCGGCTCTGGAGCTGCTCAAGAAGTTCAACATCCGTGTCTGGGGCGAGGCGACGGTCAAGACCTCGCGCGGCGACTTCCGCGGCATCGTGCTGCCGCGCTCGGAGAACGACGACCCGCGCCACATCGTGCTCAAGCTGGCCACCGGCTACAACGTCGGCATCGCCGTCGAGACGGTCAACGCCATGGAAGAGGTCGGCTACAAGGAGGCGCACTACAAGATACCCGAGAAGCAGTTCCCGTTTTCCAAGGAGAAGAAGAACGTCAAGCTGCTAGGCACCGGCGGCACCATCGCCTCGCGCCTCGACTACCGCACCGGCGCCGTCATCCCCGCCTTCTCGCCCGGCGAGCTCTACGGGGCGGTTCCTGAATTGGCCGATATCTGCAACCTGACCACCGAGAAGCTCTTTGCCGTTTTTTCGGAAAATATGGGGCCCGAGCAGTACAAGGGTCTGGCCAAGGCCATCGGCGCCGAGATCGAAAAGGGGATCGACGGCATCGTCATCGGCCACGGCACCGACACCATGCACCACACCGCCGGCATCCTCTCCTTCATGGTGCAGAACTCGCCCATTCCGATCGTCATGGTCGGCTCGCAGCGCTCCTCGGACCGCCCCTCGTCCGACGCGGCCCTGAACCTGATGCATGCCACCAAGACCGCCGCCGAGTCGGACATCGCCGAGGTCATGGTCTGCATGTTCGGCCCGACCTCGGACGAGTACGGCCTGCTGCACCGCGGCACGCGCGTGCGCAAGATGCACTCCTCCTACCGCTCGACCTTCCGCACCATCGGCGACATCCCGCTGGCCATGGTCGACCGCCAGAAGATCACGCCGCTGCGCCAGGACTACAAGCGCCGGCGCAACGACCGC
>JAPKZL010000075.1 GCA_026393795.1 Candidatus Aminicenantes bacterium
GGTCCACAACTAAAACAAGGACGGTATCCGCGCCTACCAGGCGGTCCCCGGCACGGTCGCCGTTGTGCTGGAGCAGTTTGCCGCCGGACGGCTCGATGAGATCACCGTAAACAACGCCTGTTCCCATCATCAGGGCTGCCACTGAGTAAAACGTTCAGTTAAACTTTGGCTTCCTTCTCCCTTCCCAATAAAATGGATGGCAGCTGACTGCGTATGGGTGACTCAGGCGCTTGGCAATATAGGTGAGTCCTCCGATGACGCAAATGCGGTTAAATCTGATTTTTAATTTCAATAAAAAAGTCTAGGCGAATTATATCGGCATATTGCCAAGAGACAAGAATCGAGGTACAATCAAAAATCGTCACGCAAGGAAGAAACATGAAAAACAGATTCCTCTTGTTCGTCGTATTGGCCGCGTTCTTAGCAACAGCCGCCGGCGCTGCGGCAGCACAAACCCGGGAAAAGGTGCTCAGCCAGATGATCGGCAACGGCCTGGCCAATTGGCACTACAGCGGCAAAAAAATAGATGACGAATTTTCCTTGAAGAGTTTTGCCCAGTATACCAAATTTCTCGATTACGGGAAAAGTTTTCTGATCCAAGCCGACTTGAACGCCCTCAGGGTTTTCGACCGCAAAATCGATGATGAGATACTTGAAGGCGATTTTTCCCTGCCGCAGCTGGGCAAGCAGCTGCTGCGCCAGCGGGTGCTGCAGGTCCGGGGTTTTTGCCAGGACATATTGAAAAAGCCTTTTGATTTTTCTCTCGACGAGCAGATCGAACTGGACGCCGAAAAAAGGGCCTATGCCAGCACGCTCGATGAGCTGAAGGGCTGGTGGTTCCTGCGCCTGAAATACCTGACCCTGACCCAGTATCTCAACCTGCTCAAGACGGACGGTGAAAACAAGAGCGCCGATAAAAAAAGAAGCGACAATTTTTCCCCGGAGCTGGAAGCCCGGGCCCGGAAGGCAGTGGACAAGAGCGTGCAGCGCCTGTTCGACCGTCTGCTCCAGGATCGATCCGAAGATATGCAGTCCCTTTACTTCAACGCCCTGCTGTCGGTGTTCGACCCGCACAGCTTATATTACCCGCCGCGGGCCAAGGAGGACTTCGACATCGACATGTCGGGAACCCTGGAAGGCATCGGCGCCCTGCTTGGGGAAGCCGATGGCTACATCAAGGTCTTCGATATCATTCCCGGCAGCCCGGCCTGGATCCAGGGCCTGCTCAAGGTCGAGGACATCATTCTCAAAGTTGGCCAGGGCGATGACGAGCCCGTGGACATCGTCGGCATGAACGTTTCCGACGCCGCCCGGTTGGTGCGCGGCAAGAAGGGCAGCCTGGTGCGCCTGACGGTCAAAAAAACGGACGGCCGGATCATGCAGATCGCCCTGATCCGCAACGTGGTCGAAATCCAGGAAACTTATGCCCGCTCGGCGGTCCTTTTCAACGAGAAGCTGAAAAAGTCATTCGGCTACATCTATCTGCCCAAGTTCTATCACGATTTCAACCGCGCCAACGGCCGCCAGTCGAGCGAGGACGTGAAAAACGAGTTGACGAAACTTGTGGCCCAGAAAGTGGACGGCGTCATCCTCGACCTGCGCGGCAACGGCGGCGGGGCCCTGGACGACGCCGAGAAGATGTCGGGGCTTTTCATCGAAAAGGGCCCCCTGGTGCAGCTGAAGGACAGGAGCTCGCCGCCGCAAGTGCATGAGGACACCGACACCCGCGTCAGCTATGAGGGTCCGCTGGTCGTACTGGTCAACGCGCTCAGCGCCTCCGCTTCGGAAATCGTGGCCGCCGCTCTGCAGGACTACCGCCGGGCGATCATCGTCGGCGGCGAGCATACGTTCGGCTAGGGGACGGTGCAGGTCATGCTCGACCTCGACCGCTACCTGCCGCCCGAGATGGCCCGCTACCGCCCATTGGGAGCCATCACTCTGACCGTGCAAAAGTATTACCGGATCACCGGGGCTTCCACCCAGTACCAGGGGGTGGTGCCGGACATCGTCCTGCCCGACTCCTATTCCACGCTGGAGGTCGGCGAAAAAAGTCAGCCGTATTCGCTGCCCTGGGATACGATCGCCCCGGTCGCCTATACGCCATGGAAAAATTCGTTCCGCGACCTGGCGGAAATAAGGGCCAGGAGCCGGCAAAGGTTGAACACCAGCGTCCGTTTCGGGCAGATCGCCGCCAACATCAGCCGCTTGAAGAAGCAGCGCGAAAAAACAACGGTCACGCTGAACTTGAAGCGCTTCCAGAGCGAACAGGACATCCTCTTTCAGGAAGCTGAAAAGTTCAACCGCGAACAGGTGGAATTTCCCTATATCCAGGCGCGTTCCCTCGACACCCCCTCCGGCGAAGGCCCGGCAACGGCCAAAGCGGATCAGGACGCGAAACGCAAGGAATGGATCGACAATCTGCGCAGCGACCCAATCGTGGAAGAGTCAATCCAGGTTCTCAACGATTGGCTCACGCTGGCCCAGGATCATTGAGCCTGGACTCCGCCAGCAGGAGCATGGCGGCGGCCAGGGCGGGAACGGCGACGAGCAAAAGCCCGTTGGCGCTGCCGTAGATGGGCAGGAAAATGGCCGCCATGGCCATGGCGCCGAAGCATCCCCCCAGGTAATCGGCCGCATTCAGCTGGCCGGCCTTTTTCGCCGCCGATTCGTCGCCCAGGCAGCGCAACCCCAGGGGCAAGATGGACCCGGCCAGAAAGCCGATGCCGCCCAGCCAGGCGAAGAGGGGAATCTGCCCTGAGGAACCGGGCATTTTCGCTGCAAAACCCAGCAGTGGCAGGAAGGCCAAGCAGGCCGCAGCGATGAGCAATTGGCTGCCGGCCAGCAGCCTCCTGGTCGTTTTCGCGGGCGGCTGTTTCCGTTCGAGGGTGTGGTCGGTGAGAGCGGCGCCAACGCCCATGCCCAGCATGAACGCGGCGATCAGCAGGCCGATCGTCCGGTAGACGTAGCCCCAGATGTTCTGGAAGGCGAATACGGTCATGATTTCGAAGGAAAGGCCGGCGAATCCGCCGCTGGCTGCGGCCAGCAGCAGGGAGAGCTTGCCCCGGCCGCGGGCCCGCTGCCCGCGCCACACCACCCAACTTACAGCCAGGACGAGGAGCACGATGAGAAAGATGAGCAATCTGGCAAACGGCAACTTTTCAAAAAAATCGAAAAAACCAGAAAGCGGGCTGCCGCTGGTCCAGCCCAGCAAACGGCCGCAAAGAAAATAGGCGATGGGACGAAGGTCGCGGTTCTGGAAGCGGACCGGATAGCGTTCGAGGGCGTCGAGGATGAAAGCGGTTTTTTCTTTTGGGTACAGAGAGGAAAAAATAGCCCCCAGTCGGGCCGGGGGCGCGGCCAGGCGGTCGTAGCGCGCCGCCAGGACGCGCGGATCAGTGCTGACGCTCGCGGGCGCTGCCGAGGCCGAAAAGAAATTCGTCGCCCCGGGTGCGACGGCTATTTCCGGAAAGACGCTTTTCAGGGTTCGGTAGACGGTGGCCGTATAGGGGTTGGAGATCTCCGAGGCGTAGTTTTCGGCCGAGCTCAGGCTCATGGCCATCACTCCGCCTTCGGCCAGTATCGCTTTCAGATCCAGGAAAAACTCGCGGGTGTAATAGCGGTTCAACTGGGCGGTCCAGGCATCGGGCTGGTGCAGGTAGACCAGGTCGTAGCGGTTTTCCGGGCTGTCGGCCGCCCTGGCCGCCTCTTTGACGAAGCGGCGGCCGTCCAATACCGGCATGCGCAGGCGCGGATCGTCCAGGCTCCTGCGGCTCTCAGCCGGCAAATGCCTGACGATCATATCCAGCAGTTCGCCGTCCATCTCCACCGCGGCGAGACTGTCTATCCGGAAATCGAGAAGGTGCTTGGCCAGACCACTGGCTCCCTCGCCGATGATCAAAACGCGGCGCGGGTGCGGGTGCTGGGTGATGATCTGGGCGGCCTGGATTTCCTGCGGGTCGTCGTCCGGGAACGCCGCCGTCAGCTGGCCGTTGCCAAACAGGCTGTATTGGCCGTGGGCCAGGCCCAGCTGCAGGTTCTGGTATTTTGAATCCCGGCTTTCCACCCAGGTTGTGCCCGACAATCCGAGCCACCTCTGGTGCACCAGCCAGGAGTCGAGCCTGCCGGCCCAGCCGGCCAGGATGGCGTACAGGTTGAGGGCCAGGAGCAGAAAAAGGGCGGTCCGGGTTTTTTTCATTTTCCTTGCCCCGAAGAAAATCAGGGAAACCAGGAGAAGTGGCAGGGTGAACAGAAAGATGATCAGCGTCGGATTGAATTTTTCCAGCAGCCAGAATGTGTAGAGCACGCCTCCGGACATCGCACCGAAGCTCTCCCAGGCATAGGCGCGGACCAGCTTTCGCGAGCCGGTCGCGGCTGACGCGGGCTCAAGCGTCGCGGCCAGGGGGAATATGAAACCGCTGCAGAAGCTGAACGGAACCGTCAGCAGCGGAATGAGCCAGAAGGTCGTGCCCAGGGGGATCACCATCCCCCGGGGAGCGGCGCCTAGTGATTGCAGGCAGCGGGCGGCGACCAGCAGCAGCGGGGCGACCAGGCACTGGAGCATGATCGCCCAGGGCAAGGCATTGGCGCCCGGCCGGATTCTGGTGCTTGCCCAACCGGCGGCGAACGATCCGCCGCAAACGCCGAGCAGCCAGCTGCCCAGGGCGATCCCGAAAGAGATTTCGTTCCCGGCCGCCACGGTGAAGAACTCGCGCAGCAGGATGGTCTGAAAGACAAGGCTGAACGCGCCAAGGAAAAAATAAAGCGGCGCGATTCCACCAGCGCCTCGGCGCGATTCCCGGTTGGCCATGCGGCGATTATAGTATAAACCGTTTTTGCAAACAAACGATTAACGGCGGGGATAAAGAAAAGCAAATTTTGGATCACGATCAGTCGAAATCTTTATAAATGCTTTTTCTGTGGCCGATGCGGACGATGGAGATAATGATCTTTCTGGAGTCCTTGTGAAATATGACGCGGTAACTGCCCACGCGCAGGCGGTAATAATCGTATTTTCCCTTCAAAGGCTTCAGGTTGTTGACCATGGAATCGAAATTTTCGGTCAGCTGTTCGATTTTCTTTTTAATAAGAAGCTGGTAGGGTTTATCTATCCTGGCAAGTTCTTTGGCGGCACGTTCTTCGAAAAAAACAGCGTAGATCACAGGCCGAGCTTTTTGTAAACGTCCTTGGCGGGGATTAGTTTGGATTTTCCATCCTTGACGTCTCTCATCCGTTTGTCGGCCATCCTTATATCCAGAAGGTCGAAATAAAAGGTCAGGGCTTTTTCCACGATATGGCTCTTCTTTTCCATCAGTTCGCCGGAGACGGCATTGAGTTCGTCAATAATATCCTGGTCAAGGGTAAAAATGACTTTCGGGCGGCTCATCGTTCACCTCATATGTATAAATATATATCCGATTGTATAGGTTGTCAAGATAATTTTAATTTTGGTTATTCGGTTCAGACTTGCCAGTTGGCCGCGTAGGCCCTGTCGTCGGGGACGGTGATGGTTATCGGCTCGCCCGCTGGGATGGTCTGGAAGGGCTGGCCATTGAACGACCATTCGAGCTTCAACTGCAGAACGCCGTTCGGGCCGGTTTTCAGGGCGGCGAACGGGACCTTGAGTTCGATGATCCTGGCTACAGCGCCCTGAGCCCCGGCTGAAAAGTTTTCCAGGTTCAAGGCCTGATCTTTTGTCGAAATCCCCCCCTGCCAAAGGTCCTTCTCGCTCCGCAGCAAGATGTTCAAGGAGAAGCCGTTTTCAAAATAAGCCAGCGCGTCCTTTTTGGTGTCAATGCGCAAAAAGACATGGCCGTCATCAAAACCGAAATAAAGGGTTTTCACGATCGGGTTGGCGATGTTCATGGCCCCGCCGTAGGAATGGATGTCGATGCGCCCGGCATCCTGCCATTCGAAGAAATCGCTGAGCTTGCCGTCGATGACGGCTTCCAGGTAGTCCCGGGGCGGAACGAGGTGCAGGCGCTCCTTGTGCACGGCGGCGGCGATGGGCCGGGTCAGCGCCTCGGGGACTGGCAGTCCCAGCACCTGGTAAATCCTGGTCAGGTTCTGCCGGAACAGGTTGTCGAAGACGGCGATATCGGGGGTGTAGTTTTCCTTGCCGTACCACCAGAACCAGTCGCTGCCCTGGGCGATATGAAGCAGTTCCCTGCAGTCCGTTGCCTGCTTGGGCTTGAGCCGGTTTTGGGCCGCGGCGAAAGCATCCCTGGCACCCTTGAGGAGTTCCCAGGCACGCTGGTCTTCCCGGTCGCCGATCCAAATATCGAAATTGCCGTTGATCCACGAGCCGGCCTTCAATTTCGCCAGTTCCAGGCTGGGCGCGGCCAAGGCCTGGGAAAAGGTGACGGTCTCGATCTCCTCGTCCCGGCTGAGCAAGCCGTAAAACGCGCGCAGGAAGTCGCGGCCGCTGCGCGGATAAAATTCCCAGGCGTTCTCGCCGTCGAGGATGATGGAAATGGTCGGGGTTTCGGCGCTGCCGGGGCGGGCGATCTCCTTGATGCGCCGGTGAAGGTCGGCGGCGGCATCAACGGCGGAAAACTTCTGGTAGTAGAATCCGATGAGATCGGAGAGGATGTGGTCGCGGAAAAAAATGATCGGCAACGACCCGGCCAGCCGGTAGGGGGTGTAGAGGGTTTCCGGGGCCGTGATCTCGAAGCGGGGGTTGCGCTCCAGTTCCCGCGGCAGCGAACGGCTCAACACCTGCTCGTCCGAGGCCGTCCAGGCGATCCCGGTTTGGGCCAGGATGGAAACGGTTCTCTCGGACAATCCGCCTTCCGACGGCCAGATGCCGGCCGGCCGGCGGCCGAAGGTTCGTTCCATCAGTGCCAAGGCATCGTCAAGCTGGGCGCGCAAGTCCTCTTCCCAGTCGAACTCCAGGTCGTACGCCGGCAGCCCCGGGTTGGCCCGCCTGCCTTCCTGGGGATCGAGCAGCAGCGGCATGATCGGATGGTAAAAGGGGCTGGTGGATATCTCGATCTGGCCGCTGTCCTGGAATTTTTTGTATTCGGGAACGATGCGGCGCAGGATCTCCTCCTCCACCTGGCGCACCGTTTCCTTGTCTTTTTCCGAGAATGTCTGCCCCTTGGCGATCAGGGCGGCAACGCGCGTGTCGCCGCTCTTGTAGGATTCGTCAAAATAAGTCAGCTGGAACCAGACCTGCAGGTCGCGAAGCTCGGCTGCGCTGAAAATCTTCTGCCAATCGGGGTCCTCTGCCTCGGCCAGGCGGGACATTTTTTTCTGGTACAGGGCGTCGAAACGGCGGAAAGGCTTGATATGGTTTTCATAGTGGATGGAGAAAAAATGCTGCACCAGGAACTCGCACTCCTCGCGGGTCAATGCGCTGGCGGGTTTGCGGAAGATCTCCTGGAAAGAGTCGGTCACGCCGGCGTTGTACAATTCAAGGCCGGCCAGCAGCGATGGTACCAGGTTGAAGGTCAGGCGCAGGCCGGGGAATTCGCCGAGGATGCTGACCATGCCGAGGTAATCCTTGAGGGCGTGCAGGCGCAGCCAGGGGAGGTCGAAATTCTGGCTATGGGGATTCCGGTAGAACGGCTGGTGCATGTGCCATAGGATGGCCAGCCTGGTTTTACGACTCATCCCCTTGCTGCTTCAGTTCGAACAGCACCCCGGAAAAGCTTTTCGGATGCGCGAAGGCGATTTGCGCATGATGGGCGCCGCTCCTGGGTTCCTTGTCAAGCATCTGTACGTTTTTTTCCTGCAAATGCGTGATCGCGGCTCGGATGTCGTCCACCTGCAGGGCCAGGTGATGCAGCCCGCCGCCTTTTTTTTCGATGAACGAGCTGATGGGCGAATCGGGGCCGGTCGGTTCAAGCAGTTCGATGAAAACATCGTTGATCTTGAAAAAAGCGACGTTAACTTTCTGTGAGGGGACGATCTCGCTGCCCAGGTATTCCAGGCCGAGCACGTCGCGGTAGCGGGCGATCTCTTCGGCCAGGTTTCTGACCGCGATGGCGATGTGGTCAATTTTTTTTATCATGGCTGCCTCCTGTTTGGATGATGCGATAGATCGCTTCGGCGAGTTCGAATGGGTTGGCGTCGGCGCTGGCGCGCCAGAGGGCGACGATGGCCGGGTTTTGCTCGATTTCCGCTCGCAGCCTGTCGGCAACTATCTTTTCGATATAGTTTTTCTTGACGGCCGCACTTTTTTCCTCGATCCTGCCCCTTTCTTCTTCGCGGAATTTGAACAGTGCCGCCAGCAATTCGGCGATCCCCTGGTCTTCCTTGGCCGAGGTGGCGAAGATCGGGGGATTTTTTGTTGCCAGGGCGAAATAGTTCTTGATTTCGCTGATCTTGAGCTCGCTGCCTCCCAAATCGGCCTTGTTGACGACGAAAACGTCGGCGATTTCGATGATGCCGGCCTTGAAAATTTGGATTTCATCGCCGCTGCCGGGATTGAGCACGTAGAGAACCACATCGGCGACATTGACGATGTCCACTTCCGATTGGCCGACGCCGACCGTTTCGATGATGATGATCTCCTTGCCCGCGGCCTGGAGCAGATCGATGATTTCATGGGTCGAAAGGCTGAGGCCGCCCAGGTGGCCGCGGTTGGCGATGCTGCGAATGAAGACATTGGCGTCGTTGCTGTGCTGGATCATGCGCAGCCGGTCGCCCAGGAGGGCGCCGCCCGAGATGGGAGAAGAAGGATCGACGGCCAGCACGGCGATGTTCAGTCCCCTGGTTTTCAGACCGCTGATCATCCGGTCGATCAGCGAGCTTTTGCCGCTGCCCGGTGAGCCGGTGATGCCGATCTTGAAAGCGCGTCCCGGGAGGGGATATATCCCCCGGAGCAGCTTGGCATAGTCTTTTTTTCTATTTTCCACCATGGAGATGGCCTTGGCCAAAGCCACCGGGTCATTTTGACGGATGCGCAGTAACATATCGCTGATTTTCATCGATTTAATAATAACTTAATGATCTGGGAAATGCAATAGGGGATAAAAGTATATAGTTGATAGAATGATACTAAAATAAAATTAATACAAGAATAGTAAGATTTGTTGACAAGATCGAAAATTTGTACTATATTTTATGCAGAAAAAATAAAGGAGGCTAAAATGAGGATAACCAAATGGCAACCCTATGCGGATCTGGCGACCATGTACGATCGCTGGAACAGGTTTTTTGGCGAGGATTTGCTGGATGAATCTCCCAAGAACGGCCTGACCCCGAGCGCTTGGCGCCCGATGACCGATATCCACGAGACCAAGGATGCCTACGTTTTCAAGAGCGAGCTCCCGGGTTTCAAAAAGGAAGATATCAAGGTGGAGTTCTCGGGGGACACCCTCAGCATCCGTGGAGAGAGAAAAAAGGAAGAGGAGACCAAGGATGAAAGCTGCCACCGCCTGGAGCGGAGTTACGGGGTTTTCGAGCGCTCCTTCACCATCCCCAAGAACGTCGATGCCAAAAAGATCGATGCCGCGCTCAAGGACGGGGTCCTGATGCTCTCCATTCCCAAGGTCGAGGAAGCCAAGACCAAAGCCATTCCCATCCAGGTCAATTAACCAGATCCCTAAAAAAGGGCGGCTCTCTCAAGCCGCCCTTTTTTTATACAAGCAGTTTTTCGTTCCCCGTCACTTGTTACTCGCGACCGATTTTAATATAATTTACTTATGAAGCGTGAGATATTTGTCGGCAACGTCGGCGTCGGCGGCACGCACCCCGTTTCGGTCCAGTCGATGACCAACACCGCGGCCGCGGACGTCAAGGGGACTTTGGCCCAGATCCGCGGCTTGCGCCGGGCCGGTTGCGACATCGTGCGCCTGGCCGTTCCGGACAGGGCCGCCCTGGCGCCGCTGCGGCAAATCATTGCCGCTTCCCCGCTGCCGGTCATCGCCGACATCCACTTCGATGCCGCGCTGGCCCTGGGGGCCATGGAAGCCGGAGCCCACGGCATCCGCATCAATCCCGGCAACATCGGCGGCAACGAGAAATTGAAGGCGATCATCCGCCTGGCCGGCGAAAAAAAAATTCCCATTCGCATCGGCGTCAACAGCGGCTCGCTGGAAAAAAAATACAGCAAAACCGGGATGTCGACGGCCCAGGCCATGGTCAGCTCGGTCCTCGACAAGATCAAATTTTTCGAAGACCAGCATTTTTTCGCCATCAAAATCTCCCTGAAGTCCTCCGACGTGCGTACGACCGTGACCGCCTACCGGCTGATCGACCGGGAATGCCCGTACCCGCTTCATCTGGGCATCACCGAGGCCGGAACTTTCTTTTCCGGGAGCATCCGTTCGGCGGTGGGTATCGGCAGCCTGCTGCTGGACGGCATCGGCAACACCATCCGCGTCTCGCTGACGGCTTCGCCGCTGCGCGAGATCAGGGTGGCCAGGCAGATCCTGCGCACGCTCGGCCTCCTGAAGCGCGGGATTGAACTGGTCTCCTGCCCGACTTGCGCCAGGACCCAAGTCGACCTGATCGGCCTATGCGGCCGTTTTGAAAAGAGAGTCGCCAGGTTCGATTTCCCGGGCCTTCTGAAGGTGGCGATCATGGGTTGCGAGGTCAACGGCCCGGGCGAAGCCGGCGATGCCGACATCGGCCTGGCATTTTCACGCGACCGGGCTTTTTTGTTTAAAAAGGGCAGGGTGGTGGCCCGCATGAAACCGGAGCTGGCTTTGGACAGGCTCTACGAACTGGTTCGCGAAGCGGCCGGGGAGAAAAAACATGGCTGACATCGTTGTTTGTCCGGCGTGCGGGGCAAAAAACCGTATCCGGTCCGGCATGCGCGGAGTGCCCTTGTGCGGCAAATGCAAAACTCCGTTACCGCTTCCTGAAAAATCCCAGCTGCGGATCCTGACAACGGATAATTTTGAATCCTCGATCCGTCTCAATCCCCAGCCGATGCTGGTCGATTTCTGGGCCAAATGGTGCATGCCCTGTAGGATGCTGGCCCCAGTACTGGAGAAATTCGCCGTCGCTCACGGCGAGATCTCCGTCGCCAAGGTCGATACCGACGCCGAACCCGGCCTTGCTTCCCAGTTCCAGATTTTCGGCGTCCCTACCTTGATATTGTTCGAAAAAGGACGTGAGGTGCACCGCGTCAGCGGCGCAATGAACGAAAAAGAGTTGGAAACCGCTTTCGCTCCCTGGTTGAAGAAAAAATGATCTTTTAACTTTGGATGCAGCCCTTGGCCCGAGTCCCCGGCTTTTCTCTATCGTGGATTCATCTGCAGGTTGTAGGGAGCTCCGGTGACATGGTAGCCGCTGATCGTGTGCGAGTCGGTGTATCCCCCGGCGAATTGGGCTTGATAGGTGAACGTGGTTGACGCGGAAACCTCCACCGGCACCGTGGACTGGAAGGTGTATTTGGTTCCGGCGGTCACGGTGAATTGCTGGGTGGCGGAGCCGCTGCTGGTGCCGATGGTCATGCTGATGGTGCCGTCTCCGCCATCGTTTTTCACATAGCTGAAAAAGCGGATCGCGGTGACGCCGATATACTCTTCCGCCGGGCAACCGCCGCACGAATCGGCGACGAAATTGGGCGGATTCGTTCCATCCCCATCGCCGTCATCACCGCCGGAGGTCGCGCAGGATATGGCGATCAGACCTGCCATGAGCAGTACCGACGCCCAAAAAAGATGCTTCAATTTCATTTGCCCCTCCTTCGTCCTTCGGGTCATTGTGCCGAAACCCGTTTTCTCAATGAAAAATTCTAATGAATCGGTTTTAAAATGTCAATCGTGGCCGGAAAATTTTTTACGCGGATTGAACGTGATCACATTTTTTTGCAACGGATACTCGGGCAGGGTGATTTCCCTGAACAGGTCAAGGGCATAATTGTCGGTCATGCCGGCAATGAAGTCGATGATCCGCAGCGCCAGCGGATCTTCCTCGGGGAAAGGGTTGATGTAGGCTTGCGGATCGCGGCCGACATGGGCATGGATGGCCAGAAGGATCTCGCGGATCTTTTTTTTCTCGACCAAACGCTCTTCGCGCGAGTACACGTTCTTGAAGAGGAAGGCGCGCAAGCAGAGCAGTTCGGCGAAGACCGGCGGGGAAGAGACGATGATCTCCAGTTCGTTTTTAAGGGATTCCTCGATGACGTCGATGACGATCGTATCGATGCGCTTGGCGTACTTCGTGCCCAGGAGCCTGCGGCTGGATTCGGGGATGTCGTTGTCGGAGATGATGCCGGCGCGCTTGGCGTCGTCGATGTCATGGTTGACGTAGGTGATCATGTCCGACAGGCGCACGATCTGCCCCTCGAGGGTGGACGGGAGCTGCCCGCGGTCTCTGGGGATGACATCGCCCTGGCCCTTGGAGTGCTTGACGATGCCGTCGCGGACTTCGGCGGTCAGGTTCAGCCCGGCGCCGTTCTCTTCCAGCTTGTCGACCACGCGCAGGCTTTGTTCGTAATGGCGGAAACCGCCGGGGCTCAATTTGTCCAGGACCGCCTCGCCGATATGGCCGAAGGGGGTATGGCCCAGATCGTGGCCCAGGGCGATGGCCTCGGTCAGGTCCTCGTTGAGGTTCAGGGCCCGGGCGATGGTCCGGGCGATCTGGCTCAGCTCCAGCGTGTGGGTCAGCCGGGTGCGGAAATGATCGCCCTCGGGGGCGATGAACACCTGGGTCTTGTGCTTCAAGCGGCGAAAGGCCTTGGAATGGAGGATGCGGTCGCGGTCGCGCTGGAATTCGGTGCGCACCGGCGACGGCTTCTCCGGCCGCTGGCGTGAACTGCGGCTGCTGCGCGCCGCCCGCTCGTTCAGGATGGCGTTTTCCCTGGATTCGAGCTCCAGGCGGATGTTTCTCATGGGTTGCTCAGGAGGTCGGGGCAGCAGAACGAATCCTCGCTGATCTGCAGCGGGCAGCCGCAGCCGCAGGTGGCCAGCCATTCGCAATCCCGGCACTTATCCATCGCCCAGTCGCGCCGGCGCAGTGAGATCAGGAAATCGTGGTTGTATATTTGCTTGAACGGGACCTGAAGGATGTTTCCCAGCGGGCGGAAAAAACTCTGGCAGGGGATGACCGTGCCGTCGGGCTCGATGGCCAGGTTGTACTTGCCGGCCGTGCACTGCTTGACGCCGAGGTCGGATTCCACCGGGTTCAGGCGGCAGTACTGGGTGGGGGTGTACCAGGTGAATTTCATCCCTTCGCGCTCGGCTTGCCGGCGCAGACGGTTGAGCATGGGCAGCAGCTCTGCTTCGGAAAGACCGTTGTCCTGGTGGCGGGACTTCCCGGCCTTGATGATGGAATTGACGGCGAAAGAGCCCACGCCCAGCTTTTTCAAAAAGGGGACCAATCCCTCCAGATGGTCGCGGTTGGCCGCGGTGATGGTGCTGTTGGTAATGACATGGATGGAATGGGCGACGGCATTTTTTATCCCCTGCACGGTTTTAGCGAAAGCCTCGCTATCGACCATGCGGTTGTGGATTTCCTCGATCTGGGATTCCAAGGTGACTTGCACGTAGTCCAGCCCAGCCGTCTTGAGGCCGGCGACGAAAGAGTCGTCGGCCAGGCGCACGCCGTTGGTCAGGAGGCCGGTGATCAGGCCCAGGTCCTCGGCGTAAACGACCAGATCGAGCAGGTCCTCGCGCAAAGTGGGTTCGCCGCCGGTGAAATCGACGTGGGGTATGCCGTTGTCCCAGAGGATTTTCAGGATTTTTTTCCAGTCGCCCGTGCCCAATTCGGCCGATTCGCGGCGCTGGTTGTAGCAATGCGAACAGTTGACATTGCAGTGGTAGGTTAGGGCCAGGTCCATGCGGTAGGGGGCCGAAACCGGCGTCTGGAAAGCCTCGATTTTGTCGATGCCGAAATAGCTTACCGGACAGAAATCGCCGTGGTTGACGAGCAGGTCGATTTTTTCCAGCGTTTGCCTGTAGTCGCGCTTGACCTTGGCCTGACTGATGTGAAAGGCGGCGGCCAGCCGGCGCAGGCTCTCCGCTTGCGGAAAATCGTCGAGGAAATACTTGACCATGGCCGTGGCGGTGGAGTTGAGGTGGACGACCCGGTAGGCGTCGATCATCAGGATGGCCGAGCGGTCCGCTTCCACCCGCAGGTGGATGCGCCTGGCGCCGAATTTTTTGGCGTCGTAGTAATGGGTGTGGCCTGGAGCCAACAGTTCGGCGTGGCTCTTGCGCGCCATGGCGCGCCACAGCAGCGGCGTCAGCACCGACAGCATGGCCAGAAATACGAGCAGCGCCGGCAGTCCGCCGTTGCCGCGTCCGTAGCGGCCGAGGCCCAGGTCCAGGGCCAGGAAGCGGCCGCGGCTGAATAGCTGGGCCGCGGCGGCGGCG
>JAPKZL010000076.1 GCA_026393795.1 Candidatus Aminicenantes bacterium
TGGCTGATATTGCCAAGAATGATGCAAGTTGTTACGTGCGCATAGCCGCTGCGGATAAGCTCAATGATCAGTCTATTGCGCAAAAAGTTTATGCTGATTTGGCTAAAACTGGTGAAAACGATAATTTGCGACAAGATGCAATAAGAAAACTTAACGACCAGACTCTCCTGGCTGATTTTGCCAAAAATGAAAAAAACGGCTATGTACGCCTGGTTGCTGTAGATAAACTAAATGACAAATCTCTTGCCCAAACTATTTATATTGATATTGCCAAAAATGATGAAGAATATAGGGTGCGCAAGGCAGCTGTGGAAAAACTTATTGACCAATCGGCATTGGCTGATGTGGCAAAGAATGGCAAAAACTCTGATGATCGTTTGGCAGCGGTGAGAAAGCTTGATAACAAAGATTGCCTGGCCGAAATTGCCCTGAATGATGAAAATGAACAAGTACGCACAGAAGCGGCATATAAAGTTGTCAACCAGGCTGTTCTCACAAAGATTGCCCGGAATGATAAAAATGGTGAAACACTTTTGGTTGCCGCAAATAAACTCAATAACAAGTCTCTTGCGCAAATTGTTTATGCTAATATAGTAAAGAATGATACAAATTTGCTTGTGTTCGATCAAGCCTTGAGAAAACTTACCAACCAGGCTCTTCTCACCGAGATTGCCAGAAAAAGTAAAAAAGGATATGTGCGCTTGGCTGCAGCAGGTAAACTCAATAGTAAGTCTCTGGCACAAACCATTTATATCGATATTGCCAGGAATGATGAGGAATATAGTGTGCGCCAGGCAGCGGTGGAAAAACTTACTGACCAGAATGTGCTGGCCAAAATTGCCAGGAATGATAAAGATAAAAATGTGCGCTGGGTCGCGGTAGAAAAAATTACCAGTCGGGCTGTTCTTGCCGATATTGCCAAGAATGATGAAGAAATTGATGTGCGCAATGCCGCGTTAAGGAGACTCCAGGAGCTTCAGAGAAAATAAACAATTGCTGGCATTTCAAATAAAAGATAATTTGACCTCAATTTTTCCTGATGTTACAATGACTTTTGAGTAATATAATTGTGCTAATAGACCATTACTTAGATGATGACTATTCCCAACAATAATGGGAAAATAGGTTACAGGTACTATTATGAAAAAAGTTAAGGTCGGAGTGATCTTCGGCGGCAAGTCGGCGGAACATGCGGTGTCGCTGATGTCGGCGAAGTCCGTTTGGGAGAACCTGGACAAAGAGCGTTACGAGCCCTTCCTGATCTATATCGACAGGGCGGGGGAGTGGTGCCTGACCAAGAACACAAGTTTCAAGGAAGAAGAGTTAAAGCAGGAAAATTTCAACTCCTTCATGCCTTGGAGTTCCTGCTTGGTCGAGGCCGTCGACGTCGACATCTACTTCCCGATGCTTCACGGCCCCAACGGCGAGGACGGCCGCATCCAGGGGCTGTTCGAAATGGCCGGCAAGCCCTTCGTGGGCGCCGGCAGCTTCTCCTCGCAGCTGGCCATGGACAAGGTCGTTTCCAAGCTCCTGTTCGCCCAGGCCGGGCTGAAACAGGCGCCGTTCCTCCATTTCAGCGAGAACATCCACGAGCAGATCGTTGAGCTGGCCGAGAAGAAGCTCGGCTACCCGGTCTTCGTCAAGCCCTGCTCGCTGGGGTCGTCGGTAGGCATCCGCAAGGCCAAGGATCGGGACGGGCTCCTGGCCGCTGTCGATCTCGCCTTCGGCTACGATAATAAGATCGTCATCGAGAAGGTCATCGCCATGCGCGAGCTCGAGGTCTCGGTCATGGGCAACGACGAGATCATGGTCTCGGCGCCCGGCGAGCTGCTGCCCGCGAATGAATTTTACGACTACGCCGACAAGTACTTGGACGGCAAGACCCAGTTCCGCATCCCGGTCCAATTGGGCGAAAAGATCGAAGCTCAGGTCAGGAAAACCGTTCACAAAGCCTACCGCACCCTGTTCCTTAACGGCTACGCCCGCGTCGACCTCTTCCTGGAAAACAACAGCGATGAAGTGTTGATCAACGAGATCAACACCATTCCCGGCTTCACCACCATCAGCATGTTTCCCAAGCTGTGGCAGGCGCAGGGCATCACGTTCAGCCAATTGCTCGACTGCCTCATCGATTACGGATTTGATCATTTCGCCAGGCGCAAGGAAAACGTCGATGCGGGTATTGGCCGTTGACTTCGGCAGCAAGCGCATCGGCCTGGCCGTGGGCAATTCACAGACCCGCGTGGCCACGCCGCTGCAGCAGATCCCGGCCCACAACCGCCGCCATGTCCTGGAAGAGATCGTCAAGCGCATCGGGGAGTTCGAGATCGAGGCCATCGCCATCGGCTACCCGCTGAACATGGACGGCAGCCGCGGCCCCGCCTGCTTGAGGATCGATCAGTTCATCGGCTATTTGAGCAAGCGCATCGCGTTGCCCATCTCCCGTGTCGATGAGCGGCTGAGCAGTGTCGCGGCCGAGGAAATGGGCAGGGAATTGAGCGCCAATTACCGCCAGCGCAAAACGTTTCTGGACAGCCTGGCCGCCCAAGTCATCCTGAAAAACTATTTCGAGCAGCAATGAAAAAAGCCATCCTCTACCTGTTCCTCGCCGCCGCGCTTCTGCTGGCCTGGTTCGGCTTCGATGTCTACCGCAAGGTGTTCGTGCCCTACCAGGGCTATCCGGCCAAAACCATCGTGCGCATCAAGCCCGGCTATTCGGTGGCCGCCATCAGCTTTCTGCTGCAGCGGCAGGGGGTCATCGCCAGCGCCGCTTACTTCAAGCGCTACTACAGCCTGTTTTTCCGCGGCAAGACCCTGAAGGCGGGAGAATATCTCTTCGACGGCCCGCTGACCATGCGCCAGGTCATAAAAAAACTCGATCTGGGCAAGGCGATCCTCTACAAACTAACCTTCACTGAAGGCTTGATGATCGAGGACATGGCGATGATTTTTCAGGAAGCCGGACTGTTCAGCGCCGGGGAATTCATGCACGCCGCCCGCAATACCGACCCGATCGGTGACCTGGACGCGGATGCCGACGACCTCGAGGGCTACCTTTTCCCCGACACCTACCTGGTGCGCAAGGACATATCGGCCTCGGAAATGGCGGCGCTGATGGTCAAACATTTCCGCGAGATTTTTTCCAACACCCTCATCTGGCGCGCCCGCGACATCGGTCTCACCGTCCGCCAGGCGGTCATCATGGCCTCGCTGATCGAAAAGGAGACCGCCGCCCGCGACGAACGCTTCCTGATCTCCTCGGTTTTTCATAACCGCTTGCGCCACCGGATGTTGCTCGACTGCGATTCCACCATTATCTATGCCCTTAAAAAAGCCGGCCTCTACCGGGGGAAGCTGGGCTGGGACGACCTGAAGTTTCCTTCCCCATACAACACCCGCCTGTACCGGGGACTGCCGCCCGGCCCCATCGCCAACCCCGGCTATGCCTCCCTGGAAGCCGCCCTGTATCCGGAAAACAGCGATTATCTTTTTTTCGTGGCCAAGGACGCCGGGTCGCA
>JAPKZL010000077.1 GCA_026393795.1 Candidatus Aminicenantes bacterium
GCCGATCACCAGCGGTGTATCGCGAAACGCCTCGCGCAGCCGGCCGGCGAAGACGGTCAGGGTGCGGTCGGGACGTATCTTGTATTTGATGGCCGGCGGCTGGTCGGCGAAGAAGGCCTGGCCGGAAAACTGGTAGAGGTCTTCCTGGCGGCGGCGGCGGCTGGCGGTGTAATTCAGCACCACCGAGTCGATCGGCCCCGAGACCAGCGCGAAAAAAAGCCTTGGCCGGCCCAGCGCCGCGAAGTCTTTGCTTTCCTGCCAGAAAGGAGCCTCTATGACGCCGACGCTGAACTCCGCCGCCTCCAACGCCCGCTTCAGCATCCCCTCGGGGAATGAAGGATGGTCGCTGAAAGGATACGGCAGCACCAGGATGACATCGAACATGGACGGACACCTCAATTTCTATTGTAACACAAAGGTATTTTATTCCCTGACGCAGCTAGAGCCAGTTTTTCTTTTTGAAAAAACGAAGCATGGCCCTGATGGTCAGCACCTTCATGATCTGGTTCATGCGGTTGCTGACCGAGGAGAGGTAGATGTCGAGCATGCCGGAAAGCATGTCGCGGAAGGTTTCGATGCTGTCGATGATCTGGATGGTATGGTCGTACACGTCGCGCAGGAATATCCGCGTCGACTGCTGGATCAGGCCGGATTCGCTCTTTTCCAGGCCGTAGATCACCTCGCGCAGCGGCCAGACCGACTTGCGCAAATAAATCATTTCCCGCTTCAGCTGATGGATCTGGCGCAGGGTCTCCGGCCGCGGATCGCTGACCAGGTCCTCCTCCAGCACCTCGATCCTTTCCCCAAGCTTCTCCAGGACGAGGAAATAACGGTCGATGATGTTGTCGAGGATCGAATAGGTCAGGTAATCGGATCCCATTTTCCTGATCCGGCCCTTGCCGCCGCGGATGCGCTCGCGCAGCGGCTCCAGCAGATCGCCTTCGCGGCCTTCCTGAAAGGAGATCACGAAATTCCTTCCCAAAACGACGCTGACCTGCTCGGAAACGATTTCCAGGCTGGAGTCGTTGTAGTCGAGCATCTTCAAGACGACGTAGAGGTAACTTTCCATGTCGTCGAGCTTCGGCCTCTGGTCGGTGTTGAGAATGTCCTCCAGGATCAGCGGGTGCAGCCCGTAGCTTTTCCCGAGGCGCTCCAGCAGTTCGGTGTCCTGGAGTCCATCGATATCGATCCAGGTTGTTGTTTCGCTGTCGCGGAAAGGAAGGCAATCGTCGACCGGCGCGTTGCTCTTTTCGCGCACCATTCGCTCGTCGTAATCGAGGATGCGGATGCGGCTTTTGGCCGCCATTTTCGTTCCAATGTGAACCAACGTGCCCGGCGGCAGGCCCGCCTTGACCGATCGCTTTTTAATCTTTTCGACCATGGGCGGATAGGCGCTTGACGAAAACGTACTTGTCATCCCCCGCGGCGTAGAAATCTTTGAGCACCGCTTCCACCTGATAGCGGTTGTGCAGGTAAAAATCACGCGTCGGCTGGTATTTCTCCTGCCCCGAGGTTTCCACCCAGACGGCCCTGCCGCCCTGGGCAACGATCCGCTCCTCGCTTTTTTGCAGCAGGATCCGGCCGATGCCGCGGCTGCGGAACTCGTTGTCGACGGCGATCCAGTACAGGTCGAAGCTGCCTTCGGTGCAGGCGATGGGGCCGTAACAACAGTAGCCGACGACCCGCCCGTCCTGCTCGGCGAAGACAAAATAATAGCCGCTCTTCAGGCCCTTCTGCAAGCGCTCGTCGACCAGTTCCACCGCCACATCGATTTCATGGCCGTGAAAATACCCGCTCGATGCGACGATGGCGCGGACGGCCGCGGCGTCGCCGGGCAAAACTTTTTCTCTGTACAACAACGGCGTTTGCTTGCTCATGACATCTCCAGCTTTGCGACTTATATGCCAACGCAGTCGGCGATGATCCGTTCGACCAGGTTGGTGAAAGAAAGGCCCATCCTTTCGGCGGCGGCGTTAAAACCGCCGTCCGGGGAGAGGCAGGGGTTGGAATTGATCTCGAGCACCCAGGGGCGGCCCTGGCCGTCGACGCGGAAATCGACCCGGGCGTAGCCGCGCAGGTTGAAAAATTCCCAGCAGCGGCGGGCGATGTCCTGCAGTTCGGTCAGCAGCGGCTGATCCGCCTGCGAGAAATCGAAGCAGCGCGGCGTGTGGATGTATTCGAAGGAATCCGCTTCCCACTTGGCCCGAAAATCGACGATCTTCAGCTTGTCGGCCGGGAACTCCACGAAGCGGATTTCCGAGGCCGGCAGGAAGGTGCCGGCGAGGATGGCCACGTTCATTTCCCGGCCTTCGATATATTTCTCGGCGAAAAAATGTCCGTGGCCGTTCTGGTTTTTCTTCTCCAGGAAGGAGCGCAATTCCACCGCGTCTTTGACCGTGACGATCGAGCTGTCGTCGAACCAGTTGGAGGCATGCTCCCACACCGACTTGAGCAGATAAGTTCCCGCGCCCAGCGTTTGCGCATCGAGCGGGTTCTCGGCCCACAGCCACGGCGGCGACGCGATGCCGGCGAGTTGCAGCAGTTTCTTGCTCAATATTTTGTTGGAGGTGACGAAAATCGCTTCCTGGCTGCAGCCGGTGTACGGTATGTTCAGGTGGTCGAGAAGGGCCGGAGCCAAATGAATGAGCTGGCCGTTGCCTTCCACCGATTCCACCAGGTTGAAGACGAAAAGCGGGTTCATCTTTTTGATGGCTCGGAGGGTTTTTTCGAACGCCAGGGAAAAGGGGACGGTTACGGGCTGGTAGCCCAGCTCGGACAGCGATTTGAACACCGCATCGGCTTGGACCAGGACGTCCAACTCGTCTTTGGGAGAGTCGTCGGTGACCTGGTTGTGCAGGATAACGACTTTTCTCTTTCTCATCAGCGGATCCTTGCGATAGCGGAAGCCTTGATG